>NZ_JBFADG010000014.1:0-133176 GCF_040641275.1 Streptomyces sp. NPDC021096
GCTGCATGTGCAGCCCGTCCGGCGTTTGAGGACAAAGGGGGCCTGGGGGCTTGCCCCCAGGCCCGGCGCGGCTAGCGCCCCCGCAGCTCGCGGTACCGCGACACAAGCGCCGCCGTCGACGCGTCCAGACCCGGCACGTCCGCGCCCTCCGTCAGCGCCGGCTCCACCCGCTTCGCGAGGACCTTGCCCAGCTCGACGCCCCACTGGTCGAAGGAGTCGATGTTCCAGATCGCGCCCTGGACGAAGACCTTGTGCTCGTACAGCGCGATGAGCTGACCGAGCACCGAGGGGCTCAGCTCGCTCGCCAGGATCGTCGTCGTCGGGTGGTTCCCCCGGAACGTCTTGTGCGGGACCAGCTCGGCCGGCACGCCCTCCGCCGCGACCTCCTCCGGGGTCTTGCCGAAGGCGAGCGCCTGGCCCTGAGCGAAGAGGTTCGCCATCAGCAGGTCGTGCTGGGCCACCAGCCCCGGCAGCAGGTCGTCCACCGGCTTGGCGAAGCCCAGCAGGTCCGCGGGGATGAGCTTGGTGCCCTGGTGGATCAACTGGTAGTACGCGTGCTGCCCGTTGGTGCCGGGGGTGCCCCAGACGACCGGGCCGGTCTCCCAGGTGACGCTCTGTCCGTCGCGGTCGACGGACTTGCCGTTGGACTCCATGTCCAGCTGCTGCAGATAGGCAGCGAACTTCGACAGGTAGTGGCTGTAGGGCAGCACCGCGTGCGACTGCGCGTCGTGGAAGTTGCCGTACCAGACGCCCAGCAGGCCGAGCAGCAGCGGCGCGTTCTCCTCCGGCGGGGCGGTGCGGAAGTGCTCGTCGACGAGGTGGAAGCCGGCCAGCATCTCGCGGAAGCCGTCGGGGCCGATGGCGAGCATGAGGGAGAGCCCGATGGCCGAGTCGAAGGAGTAGCGGCCGCCGACCCAGTCCCAGAACTCGAACATGTTGGCGGTGTCGATGCCGAAGTCGGCGACCTTCTCCTCGTTCGTGGACAGCGCCACGAAGTGCTTGGCCACCGCCTCCCCGCCCGCGCGCAGCTCGGTGAGGAGCCAGTTGCGCGCGGAGGTGGCGTTGGTGATCGTCTCGATCGTGGTGAAGGTCTTCGAGGCGACGATGAACAGCGTCTCCTCGGCGTCCAGGTCGCGCAGGGCCTCGTGCAGGTCCGCGCCGTCCACGTTAGAGACGAAACGGAACGTCAGATCGCGGGCGGTGTAGGCGCGCAGCGCCTCGTACGCCATCGCCGGACCGAGGTCGGAGCCGCCGATGCCGATGTTGACGACGTTCTTGATGCGCTTGCCCGTGTGCCCCTTCCAGTCACCCGAACGGACTCGGTCGCAAAAGACCTGCATCTTCATCAGAACGGCGTGCACGGCGGGGACGACGTTCTGCCCGTCCACCTCCACCACGGCCGACTCCGGGGCCCGCAGGGCGGTGTGGAGCACCGCGCGCCCCTCGGTGGTGTTGATCTTCTCGCCGCGGAACATCGCGTCCCGCAGCTCGGCGACGCCCGTGGCGGCGGCCAGCTCCCGCAGCAGGCGCAGGGTCTCGTCGGTGACGAGGTGCTTGGAGTAGTCCAGGTGCAGATCGCCCACGGTCAGCGCGTACTTCGCGGCGCGCTGCGGGTCGCGTCCGAACAGCTCCCGCAGGTGCACCTCCCCGAGTTCGTCGCGGTGCTTGGCCAGCGCGTTCCACTCGGGCGTCTGGTCGAGCCGGGTGCGGCTTCCTGCGTTCTTCTCGGACATCAGCCCACTTCTCCTCGGTAGCTGCCTCGCACAACCAAACCTAAATGATCGAAGCGGCCCGGCCGCACACCTGGTGGGGTGTACGGCCGGGCCGCTTCGATGTTCGATTGTCGCTGCTCAGATCTCCCCGCGGAGCTTGGCGAGCGCCTCGGCGAGGATCGCCTCGCCATCGGCGTCGCTGCGCCGCTCACGGACGTATGCGAGGTGCGTCTTGTACGGCTCGGTACGCGGCGGGTCCGGCGGGTTGTCCCGGTCCTGACCTGCCGGGAAGCCGCAGCGCGGGCAGTCCCAGGTGTCCGGCACCTGTGCGTCGCTGGCGAAGCTCGGCTGCGTCTCGTGCCCGTTGGAACACCAGAAGGAGATGCGGAGGCGCGGTGCCGACTCGCCCCGCTCGGCCTCCCCCATCGGCCCCGCTCCGACCCGGCTTCCTCGGATCGCGTTGCCACTTGCCACGGTCGTAACTCCCTGCGTGATGGTGCTGCACTGTGCCGGAATGAGCGGCTGCGCCGCGGGCGCCCCAGTCTACGTAAGGCCCAACGCGCGTCCAGTGGCAGGAGTTACAGCCCGCCCGGAAGAACGCGCGCCCCATCATAGGCCGCTGATACGACAGTACGTCAGCTGTCGAGCTTCATCAGCAGGCCGAGCGCGACAATGCAGGCGAACCAGAGCAGACCGACCACGATGGTGATCCGGTCGAGGTTGCGCTCGGCGACAGAGGAGCCGCCGACGGAGGACTGCATGCCGCCACCGAACATGTCGGACAGGCCGCCGCCCTTCCCCTTGTGCATGAGCACCAGCATCATCATCAGCAGGCTGAAGACGATGAGGGCGATCGAGAACCCGATGACCACGGCTGGACCAACTCTCTCGGACTGACTCGGATGGAGAACACTGCGGGGCCGGGGGGCGCCATGCGCGCCGGTCCCGGCCCCGACAGGGTACGACGGGGAGCACCCGTCGTCATAGCTGCTGCTGATCGTCTACTGGTCGCGGAAGCGAACGATCTTGACGAACTCCTCGGCGTCCAGCGCCGCGCCGCCCACCAGGGCGCCGTCGACGTCGGGCTGCGCCATGATCGCGGCGATGTTGCCGGCCTTCACGGAGCCGCCGTACTGGATGCGGACCTTCTCGGCCAGCTCCTGGCTGTAGAGCTCGACCAGGCGGGCGCGGATCGCACCGCAGACCTCCTGGGCGTCCTCGGGAGTGGCCACCTCGCCGGTGCCGATCGCCCAGACGGGCTCGTAGGCGATGACGACCGTCTCGGCCTGCTCGGCCGGGATGTCCTTCAGGGCGCCGTCGACCTGCGCGAGGGTGTGCGCGACCTGGTTGCCGGCCTTGCGGACGTCCAGGCCCTCGCCCACGCAGAGGATCGGGGTGATGCCGTGGCGGAAGGCGGCCTTGACCTTGGCGTTGCAGACCTCGTCCGACTCGCCGTGGTACTGGCGGCGCTCGGAGTGGCCGACGGCCACGTAGGTGCACTTGAGCTTGGCGAGCATCGTGCCGGAGATCTCACCGGTGTACGCGCCGGAGTCGTACGCCGAGAGGTCCTGGGCGCCGTACTTGATCTTCAGCTTGTCGCCGTCGACCAGGGTCTGCACCGAGCGCAGGTCGGTGAAGGGCGTCAGGACGGCGACCTCGGTGCCCTCGTAGTCCTTGTCGGCGAGCGCGAAGGCGAGCTTCTGGACGTGTGCGATGGCCTCGAGGTGGTTGAGGTTCATCTTCCAGTTGCCCGCCATCAGCGGGGTGCGTGCACTCACAGTGGTTCAGTCCTCCAGTGCGGCGAGGCCGGGGAGCGTCTTGCCCTCGAGGTACTCGAGGCTGGCGCCGCCACCGGTCGAGATGTGGCCGAAACGGTTCTCGTCGAAGCCCAGGATGCGCACGGCCGCGGCCGAGTCGCCACCGCCCACGACGGTGAAGCCGTCGCAGTCCAGCAGAGCCTGGGCAACGGCCTTGGTGCCGTTGGCGTAGTCGGGGTGCTCGAAGACGCCCATCGGGCCGTTCCAGAAGACGGTGCCGGCGTCGGCGAGCTTCGAGGCGTAGAGCTCGCGGGTCTTCGGGCCGATGTCCAGGCCCTCCTTGTCCGCCGGGATGGCGTCCGAGGCGACGAGCTCGGGGTTGGCCGGGGCCTTGGTCTTCAGGTCCGGGAAGTCGGCGGAGACCAGGACATCGACGGGGAGGACGAACTCCACGCCGCGCTTCTCGGCACGCGCCAGGTACTCCAGGCAGACCGGGATCTGGTCCTCCTGCAGCAGCGAGATGCCGACCTCGTGGCCCTTGGCCTTGAGGAAGGTGTACGACATGCCGCCGCCGATGAGGATGCGGTCGGCCTTCTCCAGCAGGTTGTCGATGACACCCAACTTGTCGGAGACCTTGGCGCCGCCCAGGACGACGACGTAGGGCCGCTGGACCTCGTCGGTGAGCTTTTTCAGGACGCCGACCTCGGTGGCGATGAGGCCGCCCGCGGCGTGCGGCAGGCGCGCCGGAAGGTCGTAGACCGAGGCGTGCTTGCGGTGCACCGCGCCGAAGCCATCGCCCACGTAGACGTCGGCCAGCGCCGCGAGGGCATCGGCGAAGGCGCCGCGCTCGGCGTCGTCCTTGCTCGTCTCGCCCGCGTTGAAACGGAGGTTCTCCAGCAGCGTGACCTCGCCGTCGCCGAGAGCGGCGACGGTGGCCTTCGCGCTGTCGCCGACCGTGTCGGTGGCGAACGAGACGTTCTTGCCCAGGATCTCGCCGAGCCGCGTCGCGGCCGGGGCGAGGGAGAACTGGGGGTCGGGGGCGCCCTTGGGACGGCCCAGGTGGGAGGCGACGATCACCTTGGCGCCCGCCTCGGCGAGCTTGGCGATCGTCGGGGCGACGGCACGGATGCGGCCGTCGTCGGTGATGGTGGTGCCTTCGAGGGGCACGTTGAGGTCGGCGCGGACGAAGACCCGCTTGCCCGCGACTCCGCCCTGGATGAGTTCGTCGATCGTCTTCATGCAGTGACTCCGGTTGGGGGCCCCTCCCAGCGGTGGCCGGGGGAGTCCGTGAGTGTCATGGAACGGGGCTCGTACGACGCTCCATCGCGTCGCACGAGCCCCGTCCCCTACATCCGTTGCCTGCGAACTATGCCAGTCGCGTCAGGCAGCGATCAGAGCTGGCCCCCGACGAAGACGGTCAGGTCCACCAGGCGGTTGGAGTAGCCCCACTCGTTGTCGTACCAGCCGACGACCTTGACCTGCTTGCCCTGGACCATGGTCAGGGAGGAGTCGAAGGTGCAGGAGGCCGGCCAGTTGACGATGTCCGAGGAGACGATCGCGTCCTCGGTGTACTCGAGGATGCCCTTGAGCTGACCCTCGGCGGCCTTCTGGAAGGCGGCGTTGATCTCTTCCTTGCTGGTCTCGCGGTCGAGCTCGAGGACCAGGTCGGTGACCGAGCCGGTGGGGACCGGGACGCGCATGGCGATGCCGTCCAGCTTGCCCTTCAGCTGCGGCAGGACCAGGGCGGTGGCCTTCGCGGCACCCGTCGAGGTCGGGATGATGTTCTCCGCGGCGGCGCGGGCGCGACGCAGGTCGGAGTGCGGGAAGTCCAGGATGCGCTGGTCGTTGGTGTACGCGTGGACCGTGGTCATCATGCCCTTGACGATGCCGAAGCTCTCGTCGAGGACCTTCGCCATCGGCGCCACGCAGTTGGTGGTGCAGGAGGCGTTGGAGATGACGTGGTGGTTGGCCGCGTCGTACTTGTCGTGGTTGACGCCCATCACGATGGTGATGTCCTCGTTCTTGGCCGGGGCCGAGATGAGGACCTTCTTCGCGCCGGCGGCCAGGTGCTTGGCCGCGTCCTCGCGCTTGGTGAAGATACCGGTGGACTCGATGACGATGTCGGCGCCGAGCTCGCCCCACGGGAGGGCGGCCGGGTCGCGCTCGGCCATCGTCTTGAACGTCTGGTTGCCGACGGTGATCGAATCGTCGGTGTGGCTGACCTCCTGCTTCAGACGACCCAGGATGGTGTCGTACTTCAGCAGGTGCACCAGGGTGGCATTGTCGGTCAGGTCGTTGACACCGACGATCTCGATGTCCGCACCCTGCTCCAGGAGCGCGCGGAAGTAGTTACGACCGATACGGCCAAAGCCGTTGATGCCTACGCGGATCGTCACGAACCGATCTCCTCGTTGGTGTGCCGGACTGTCCGCCGGCGGGCTGTATGGGATGTCCCCGACCACCACCGACCCTACCTCTAACAGGGGAGGTACGTGACATTGGCGGCGGGGTTCTCAAACCGTGCTCAGCCGTGCTCGAAGGCGCTCAACTGCAGGTCAGCCGCCGATGGCGCGCAGCGCGGCGCCGACCAGCCCGGCCCGCTCGCGGGGGTCGGACACGTGTTCAAGACCGAAGCCCAGCAGGACGGTGTCGCGGGTGGTGACGGCCGCCGTGGCGCGGGCGGCCCGCTCCCCCGGTTCGTCACCCTGTGTGACCGTCGGGCCGTACTCGCCGGCCGCGGCGCTGCGGAACTGCGGGAAGGCGTCGGGCGGCAGCTGGTCGGAGATCGGACTGTAGGCCCCGGCGAGCGGCAGCGGTCCCCCGCCGGCGCCGAGGGCGGCCGTGGTGCCCGTGAGCTCGCCGGCGCCGGTGAAGCGCGCGGCCCGGGCGAACTGGGTGCGGGCGCCCGCGCCGAGGTAGTACTGGGCGAAGTCGTCGGTGTCGGCCGGGCCGACCCGCGAGCTGCCGCCCGCCTTCACTCCGGCGGTGATCAGCTTGCCGCCCTCGTTGACGAAGTCGCGTACGGCCAGCAGGGTGGCGCCGTCGGGGCGGGAGGTGCCGGAGTACCACAGGACCGTGTCGAAGTGCGAGAGGACGCCCAGGGCCGCGGGAGCGCCCTTCTCGGCGACGTCCCAGAGGGCGGTCCCGCGGCCGTTGTCGGCCAGGGCCTTGGCGTAGACGCCCGCGTCGCGTGCCGGCGTCCTGCCGCCCTCGTCGGCGACGATCAGCGTGTCGGCGCGCGGTGTCCTGGCCACGGTGTAGGTGAAGGGCTCGCTGGCGGTCCGCTTGCCGTCGGCGGTGCGGCCGGTGAACCAGACGCTGACGGTGGAGCCGGGCCGGGCTCCTTCGACGGCCGCGCGGTACTGGTCGAAGCGGATGTTGTCCTCGCCGCCGTAGCGGTCGCCGCCGTCCCAGGCGCGCAGTTCCCCGGTGTGCGTGCGTCCGCCGTCGATGCGGTAGTTGAGGCGCTTGTCGCGGACGCTCTTGCGGGCGGTGACGGCGACGGTCTGGGCCTTGCCGCGGGCGTAGGAGGTGGTGAAGGCGTGCGGGGTGAAGTCGGGGGCGTCGAGGCCGACGGCGGAGGCGGGGCGGTCGCCGCGGGTGGCGGTCTCGGCGACGGACAGGGCGAAGGGGATGTTCTTCGTGAACTCCTGCTGGATCAGCTTCTCGTCGTCGGGGAAGTTGAAGTGGGACTGGCAGTCGGCCGGATTCCAGCGGTCGTCGGGATCGATCCGGGAGACGGTCTGGCAGGTCGACATCTCCGGCGTGAACATCATCGTGCCGTTGGCGTTGGCCGCGTGGCCGTCCGCCTCGCCATTGGTGGTGTAGAGCTCGGAGGAGAGCTGCGGGTGGTAGCCGGGGATCGCGGACTTCTCCGGGGTGCCGGCGAGGGCCTTGTAGAGGACGTCGTCGGGGGTGGGGGTGGCGACCTGCCAGCCGACGCCGTAGAGCAGGAGTTCGGCGGCGGAGTGGTAGTTGACGGCGTAGGTGAAGCGGTGGCGCTTCTCGAAGGCGTCCAGGGCCTTGGTCTCCGGCTCGGAGGAGGCGCTGGGGCCGCGGTAGGTCTCGGAGCCAGGCCGTGGGGAGGAACCCTCGTTGTCGTAGCCCCACTTGTAGGCGTAGTTGCGGTTGAGGTCGACGCCGTCGCCGGGGGTGATCTTCCCGTCGCCGTTGTTGTCCCGCAGGTTCTTGCGCCACAGCCGGTTGGCGGGGCTCTCGAAGGTGAAGTCGTAGCCGTCGGGGTTGGCGGAGAGCACGAACCACAGCTCGGTCCGGTCCACGATCCGGGTGATCCGCTCGTCCTTGCCGTAGCGGTCGAGGTAGTGGTGCATCAGCCGCCGGGTCATCTCCGGGGTGATCCACTCGCGGGCGTGCTGGTTGGACATGTAGAGCACGGCGGGCTTGGCGCCGTCGGGGCTCTTCGCCGCGTCCTTCGAGAGCTTGAGGGCGAGGATGTCCTGGCCGCGCACGGTCTTGCCGATGCTGACGACCTTGGTGAGGGCGGGGTGGGTGCGGGCGGTGTCGGTGATCTCCTGCCGCAGGCCGTTCTTTCCGCTGTACGGGCGGAAGACGCCGTCGCCCTGGGCCTTGAGGTTCTCGCGGACGCGTGGGGAGACGCGCTTCTCGGTGAGGTCGACGCCCTGCCGGCGCAGCTCGTCGGCCTGTGGTGCGGTGAGGTGGAGCTCGACGGATGCCTTCTTGCCGTCGGCTATGCGCTCGCCCAGCTCGTGGCCGTCGACGCCGGCCGCGAGCAGGAGCGGGACCTGCGCGGAGGTGACGTCCGCGGTCCATACGGACATCGTGTCCGGGCCGGCCTGTGCTCGCGCGGTGCCCGTGGCGGGTCGCGCCTGGGCGAAGGGTGCCGCGGCGAGCCCGCCGAGTAACAGCGAAGCCACCACGGCGCCCGTGTATGTCTTTCTCGCCTTGTGTCTCATGAGCCCCCCTTGCCATTGCCTGTCACGTCAGTGGATGCACGCCAGGCTGGTGACGCTGCATGATCATGTCAACGGTGCGTTTTGCGCCCCTCCCCCGCAGCACGACGCCCCCGCCGCCTTCACGGGCGACAGGGGCGAACGGGAACGAACGGGGCGCGGTGCCGGGCTCAGCCGACCATGCCCTCGGCCATCTCCTCGGACAGGTCCGAGAGGTCGGAGAGGTTGGACTCGGTGCCGGGGATGCCGAGGTCCTGGGCGCGCTTGTCGGCCATGGCCAGCAGGCGGCGGATCCGGCCGGCGACGGCGTCCTTGGTCAGCGGCGGATCGGCCAGGGCGCCCAGCTCCTCCAGGGAGGCCTGCTTGTGCTCCATGCGCAGCCGTCCGGCGGCGGCCAGGTGCTCGGGCACCTCCTCGCCGAGGATCTCCAGCGCCCGCTGGACGCGCGCGCCCGCGGCGACGGCGGCCCGCGCCGAGCGGCGCAGGTTGGCGTCGTCGAAGTTGGCCAGGCGGTTGGCGGTCGCCCGCACCTCGCGGCGCATCCGCCGCTCCTCCCAGG
Source organism: Streptomyces sp. NPDC021096 (assembly GCF_040641275.1). NCBI lineage: Bacteria > Bacillati > Actinomycetota > Actinomycetes > Kitasatosporales > Streptomycetaceae > Streptomyces > Streptomyces sp. NPDC021096. Next base: position 8,960 of record NZ_JBFADG010000014.1, read on the forward strand.
CCAGGACGGACTCATGGGCGCCGAGCCGCGTCAACAGCGCGCCGATCGCATCACCGTCCCGGACGACCACGCGGTCCACTCCGCGCACCTCCCGGGCCTTGGCGGCGATCTGGAGTCTGCGGGCCGCGCCGACCAGCGCCAGCGCCGCCTCGGGGCCGGGGCAGGTCACCTCCAGGGAGGAGGAGCGGCCGGGCTCGGTGAGCGAGCCGTGGGCCAGGAAGGCGCCCCGCCAGGCGGCCTCCGCGTCGCAGGTGGCACCGGAGACGACCTGCGGGGGCAGCCCGCGGATCGGACGGCCGCGGCCGTCGACCAGTCCGGTCTGGCGCGCCAGCTGGTCACCGCCCGCCACCACCCGCACCACGTACCGGCTGCCGCGGCGCAGCCCGCCGGGGGCCATCACCACCAGGTCGGAGGCGTGTCCGAAGATCTCGAGGATGTCCTTGCGCAGCCGCCTGGCGGCGATACCGGTGTCCAGCTCCGCCTCGATCACGATGCGCCCGCTGACCAGGTGCAGCCCGCCCGCGAACCGCAGGATCGCCGAGACCTCCGCTTTCCGGCAGCAGGTCCGGGTGACGGGAAGCCGGGAGATTTCGTCCTTCACCGCTGCCGTCATCGCCATGGGCCGATCCTTCCATGCATCCGAAAAATACGGTCGTACGCGGCGGCCAACAGCTCCGGGTCGTGCGTCGGGCAGCCGTCGGGCGAGGCGACCGGCGCCAGCTCGACCGTTGCCCCGAGCCGCTTGGCGGCATCGGTGAGGCTGTCCCGGTCGGGCACGGCGGCCTCGTCGGCCAGCACCACGTCCAGGGCGAGTTTAGGGGCGTGTCGGGCCAAAACCTCCAAATGACGCTGCGGGGAGAAGCCATCGGTTTCCCCGGGCTGTGGTGCGAGGTTCAACGACAGCACCCGGCGGGCCTTGGTCTCCTGCAGCGCCTGCAGCAGCTCGGGCACCAGCAGGTGCGGGATGACGGAGGAGAACCAGGAGCCCGGGCCGAGCACGACCCAGTCCGCGTCCAGCACCGCCTCCACGGCCTCGGGCACCGCCGGCGGGTCCTCCGGGACGACGTGCACGGACTGCACCTCGCCGGGGGTGAGCGCCACGGTGGCCTGGCCGCGCACGGTGGTGACCTCGTCGGGGGCGGCCGGGTCGTGGCCGCGTACGAGCGCCTGGAGCTCCAGCGGGACCGCCGACATGGGCAGCACCCGGCCGTGCGCGCCCAGCAGCTTGCCGACCAGGTCCAGGGCCTGCACATGGTCGCCCAGCTGTTCCCAGAGGGCGACGATCAGGAGATTGCCGACGGCGTGGCCGTGCAGCTCGCCCCGGCTCTCGAAGCGGTGCTTGATCACGCGCGCCCAGGTCTGGCCCCAGTCGTCGTCGCCGCACAGCGCCGCCAGGGCCTTGCGCAGGTCGCCCGGGGGCAGCACGCCCAGCTCGTCGCGGAGCCGGCCGCTGGAGCCGCCGTCGTCGGCGACGGTGACGACGGCCGTCAGGTCGCCGGTGATCCGGCGCAGCGCGGCGAGGGAGGCGGACAGCCCGTGGCCGCCGCCGAGGGCGACGACCTTGGGCTGCGCGCCGCGGGCGGGACGGCCCTCGGCGCCGCTGCGGCGGCGGCTCGGGACCAGTCTGCCGACGCGGCGCATGCGGGGGGTGCGGCCGGTCACTCGCGCCCCATGTCCCGGTGGACGACGACGGTCTCGACACCCTCCGAGACGAGACGGTGGGCGAGCTTCTCGGACATGGCGACGGAGCGGTGCTTGCCGCCGGTGCAGCCGACCGCGATCGTCACGTAGCGCTTGCCCTCGCGGCGGTAGCCGGCGGCGATGAGCTGCAGGAGCTCGGTGTAGCGGTCGAGGAACTCCTTAGCGCCGGGCTGGTTGAAGACGTAGCCCGAGACCTCCTCGTTCAGGCCCGTGAAGGGACGCAGCTCCGGCACCCAGTGCGGGTTGGGCAGGAAGCGGCAGTCCACGACGAGGTCGGCGTCGACGGGCAGGCCGTACTTGTAGCCGAAGGACATGACAGTGGCGCGCAGCTCCGGCTCCTCCTCGCCCGCGAACTGGGCGTCCATCTTGGCGCGCAGCTCGTGGACGTTGAGGCTGGAGGTGTCGATGACGAGGTCGGCGTCGCCCCGCAGCTCGCGCAGCAGGTCGCGCTCGGCGGCGATGCCGTCGACGATGCGCCCGGAGCCCTGCAGGGGGTGCGGGCGGCGCACCGACTCGAAGCGGCGCACCAGGGCGTCGTCGGACGCCTCCAGGAAGATCACCCGCCGCTTGACCTTCTTGGCGGCGAGGTCCGCGAGGGACTCGCGGAGGTTGTCGAAGAACCGCCGGCCGCGTACGTCCACGACCACGGCGATGCGCGCCACGTTGCCCTGGGAGCGGGCGCCGAGGTCCACCATGGTGGGGATCAGTGCGGGCGGCAGGTTGTCCACGACGAACCAGCCGAGGTCCTCCAGACACTTGGCGGCGGTGCTGCGGCCCGCCCCCGACATGCCGGAGATGATCACCAGCTCGGGGATGCCCGCCGCCTCGCCGGTCGCGTCCGCCGCCGTCGTCGTGCCCGTACTCACCTTTGCTCCGTCCCGGTCGGTCACGTTCATGCTGTCTTCCCCCGTTCTGCCGACGACGCCTTCGGCGCCGTCCTCTCTTCCATACTGCGGCTTTCCCGGGCCCACGGCCCGGGCCGCGGGCGGCGCCGGTCCGTGCGCCGTCCGCGGGAGCCGTCCTGTGCGGCCAGGTCCATCATTCCTCCGCGTCGTCCATGATCTCGCCCGTCGCCGTGTTGACGGCCGGAGCCGGGGGCGCCGCCCCGGCGAGCGCCGCGGCGATGGTCTCGGCCGTCTTGCGGCCGATGCCGGGCGTCTCGCAGATCTGCTCGACCGTGGCGGCGCGCAGCCGCTTGAGCGAGCCGAAGTGCTTGAGGAGCGCCTGCTTGCGGGTCTCGCCGAGGCCGGGGACCGCGTCGAGCGGTCCGGCCTTGAAGCTCTTGGCGCGCTTGCTGCGCTGGTAGGAGATGGCGAAGCGGTGCGCCTCGTCGCGGACCCGCTGCAGGAAGTACAGGCCCTCGCTGGTGCGCGGCAGGACCACCGGGTCGTCCTCGTCCGGCAGCCAGACCTCCTCCAGCCGCTTGGCGAGGCCGCAGACGGCCACATCGGTGACGCCGAGCTCGTCCAGGGCCCGCTTGGCGGCCATGACCTGCGGCTTTCCTCCGTCGACCACGACCAGCTGCGGCGGGTAGGCGAAGCGCTTGGGCTTGCCGTCGTCCTCCGGGAGCGGCTCGTCACTCTCGTCGCCGGGGGCCTCCTCGGTCCACTCCCCCGTCTTCATCTTCTCCTGCAGGTAGCGCCGGAAGCGCCGGCCCACCACCTCGTGCATGGAGCGGACGTCGTCCTGCCCGGCGAAGCCCTTGATCTGGAAGCGGCGGTACTCGCTCTTGCGGGCGAGGCCGTCCTCGAAGACCACCATGGACGCCACCACGTCCTGGCCCTGCAGATGGGAGATGTCGAAGCACTCCACGCGCAGCGGCGCCGAGTCCAGGCCGAGGGCCTCGCTGATCTCCTCCAGGGCCCGGGAGCGGGTCGTGAGGTCGGAGGCGCGCTTGGTCTTGTGCAGCACGAGCGCCTGCTGGGCGTTGCGCTGGACCGTGGCCATGAGGTCCTTCTTGTCGCCGCGCTGCGGGATGCGCAGGTCGACGCGGGAGCCGCGGCGCGCGGCCAGCCACTGGGCGACGGGCTCGGCCGGGTCGGGCAGGGCGGGGACGAGGACCTCCTTGGGGACGGCGTCGCCGCTCTCCTCGCCGTAGAGCTGCTGGAGGGCGTGCTCGACGAGGCCCGCGGTGTCGACGGCCTCGACCTTGTCCGTCACCCAGCCGCGCTGGCCGCGCACGCGCCCGCCGCGGACGTGGAAGATCTGCACGGCCGCTTCGAGTTCGTCCTCGGCGACCGCGATCAGGTCGGCGTCGGTGGCGTCGGCGAGGACGACGGCGTTCTTCTCCATGGCACGTCGGAGCGCCTCTATGTCGTCCCGCAGCCGGGCCGCCTTCTCGTACTCCATCTCTTCGGCGGCATCATGCATCCGCTGTTCCAAACGGCGGATGTACGCGCCCGTACGCCCGGCCATGAAGTCGCAGAACTCCTCGGCCAGTTCGCGGTGCTCCTCGGCGCTGACGCGGCCGACGCAGGGGGCGGAGCACTTGCCGATGTAGCCGAGCAGGCAGGGGCGTCCTATCTGGGCGGAGCGCTTGAACACACCGGCCGAGCAGGTCCGTACGGGGAAGACCCGCAGCATCAGGTCGACCGTCTCGCGGATGGCCCAGGCGTGGGCGTACGGGCCGAAGTAGCGCACGCCCTTCTTCTTGGGGCCGCGCATGACCTGGACGCGGGGGAACTCCTCGCCCAGCGTGACCGCGAGGGAGGGGTAGCTCTTGTCGTCGCGGTACTTCACGTTGAAGCGCGGGTCGTACTCCTTGATCCAGGAGTACTCGAGCTGGAGCGCCTCGACCTCGGTGGAGACCACGGTCCACTCCACGGACGCGGCCGTGGTGACCATCGTCCGCGTGCGCGGGTGCAGACCGGCGAGGTCCTGGAAGTACGAGGAGAGCCTCTGGCGCAGGCTCTTCGCCTTCCCGACGTAGATCACGCGGCCGTGCTCGTCACGGAACCTGTAGACCCCGGGCGAGTCGGGGATCTGTCCCGGCTTGGGTCGGTAGCTGCTGGGGTCGGCCATGTCACACACCCTACTTGCGGGCAGTGACAATCCGTCGTCCGGCGGCCGGTACGGGCCCGGGGCCGTAAGGCGCACCGCGGCCCCGGCAGCGGTGGCTGCCGGGGCCGCGGCGAAGGGGCGGACCGCCGGGTCCCGCTGAGGACCCGGGGCCCTCACCGGGGGGGGTGGCCCGGCCGGTCAGCGGCGCCTCGGCCTGCGCACCGCCACGGTGCCCAGGCCGAGGGCCAGGGCCGTCGCCCCTCCCGCCGTCGCGAGGGAGGCCGCGGCCGGCGAGCCGGCGTCGCCGCGTGGCGCCGCGGTCGCCGTCCGGTCCGCGCCGGCCTCCCCTGCGGCGGAGCTCCCGCCGTTCGGTGCGCTCTCCTCGAAGCCGCCGGCCGTGCCCTTCTTCGCATAGGCGGAGCCGGGCAGCTTGTCGCCGTAGGCCTGGTGCACGCGGGTGCGGTAGGCGTCGACGGTGGTTCCCTGCTTGCCGATCGCGCGGACGGCGTCCTCGTCGAGCGGCAGGACCTTCTCGCCCCGCTGCACGTACCAGGCGTTGATCTGCGGTTCGCGGAAGACGGTCCCGCCCTCCAGCGTGCGCGCCCCTTCGGCCGCGTAGCGTGTCTCGTCGTCACCGGTGGCGATGTTGACGACCTTCCAGCCGTCCCCGGTGCGGGCGGTCCACACCGAGGCCTTCTGCCCGTCGGCCGCCACCGCCGCGCTGGCGAGGAAGTCGAACGAGGCGATGGCGGCCCCGTCCCTGCCCGCCACGAACTCCGGGGCGAGCGTGTAGACGGGCACCGTCGCGCCCTCGATCCTCGGCCGTGCGCCCGCCGTGGTGAGGGCGCCGTCGCGGGCGAAGAAGCGCGAGAGGGTGGTGAGCGTGGCGGGTGCCGTCGCCGCGTCGTGGGCCTCGGCGACCCCGGCCGCCGGCGGCGGGGCGGGGAGGGGCGGCGGCGCGGCGTGCGCGAGCGGGGCGAGGCCGAGCAGCGCGGCGGTCAGGGCGCCGGCGGCAGCGGCGCGGGCCGCGCTCCGGCGCGAGCGCGAGTGGTCGTGGTGCGTCATGGCCCTCACGCCCCGATCCGGTAGAGCGAGTGGGTCCAGGAGAACTGGTTGTTGTCGACGTACCAGCTGTGCGCCGCCCAGTTGTAGCGGTTGCTGGAGGGCCAGGGATCGCCCCAGTAGACCATGCTGCCCGAATCGTCGTACCCGTAGATGACGTGCATGTGGCCGCCGCCGGACTGCCATCCGATGCGGGTCTCCACGGGACGGCCCGCGTCGATCTCGGCCTTGACGGTCGCGTAGCGCAGCCAGCCGCTGACGTACGAGCCCTGGTTGATGCCGGCCCAGGCGAGGGCGTTCTGCACATTGCCCAGCGTGGCCTGGTTGTTGGGGCAGGTGGTGCCCTGTGTCCGGTTGAACGCGGCGTTGCAGAACTGGTTCTGGCTGTACTTGCGGCCCATCCAGGTGGCGATGGTGTTGCCGGACGCCGCCCAGCACCAGTTCGTCTTCTCCTGTGCCTGCATGCTGATGTTGAGCTTGTTCGTCGCACGCACAGCGACCTGTTCGCCGGTCGCCGCGTTCGCCGTTGTGGGGACGACGAGCAGGGCGCAGGCGACGAGGGTGGCCAGGGACAGCCGTCTGCCGCGTATGCGGGACTTCTCTCTGTGTGCCGATGCCGAAGCACGGGTCATGTGGCGTTCCTCCCGTGGCGGGGGGTTGGTGGTGGAGGAGCGCATCCGGACGCGTGTGGGGAGCATCGGGTGTTGTCGGGAACTGGTCAACCGGCTTCAATACCGCGTGGGGCCACGGTGTGAACAGATCGAATCGGATGTGAACGGCGGGTGCCCGTCCAGGAGGAATGCGACGCTCCCGGCCACCGGCGCCCCCGACGGCATAGGTGAACGTTCACATTCACACAGGGCTTTGCACGGCCTTCGCGGCGGGCGCCGCGCGGGGGGCGGCACAGGGAGCTCGGCGCGGAGCATCACGAAGGAGCGAACGGATGGCACGCAGCACCCCACGCGCTGCCGAAGCCGAACTGGCGCAGGCGCTGCGCACGGGCCCGTTCCACCTGGCGTTGCGCATGGCGTTGTCGGCGCGCGGGCTCGCCCTGCACCGGGTGCAGCACCGGCTGGCGCAGCGCGGGGTGAAGGTCGGTGTGACGAGCCTGAGTTACTGGCAGCAGGGCGCCCGGCGGCCCTGCCGTCCCGAGTCGCTCCGGGCGGTGCGGGTGCTGGAGGACGTCCTGGACCTGCCCGCGCACGCCCTGACCCGGTTACTCGCGGAGCCCCCCGCGCGGACGGCCCCGGACCGGCCGGCCGCGCGCTCGTACCGCTCGCTGGTGGAGGAGTCCCGGGTCCTGGAGCGGCTGCTGGCCGATCTGGAGTCGCCGGAGGACGGCGGCCTGCACACCGTCTGCCAGCTGGAGCGGGTGCTGATCGGCGCGCACCGTGAGCTGCGCGCCCGTGACTCGCACCATGTGGTGCGGGCGCATCGCGACGGGGTGGACCGCTATGTGGCCATTCACCACGGCGACCCGGGCTGCGACCCCGGGCAGGTGGCCGTGCGGGCCACCGAGAACTGCCGGGTGGGCCGGGTGCGGTGGCACACCGCGGCCGGCGTGCTCGTCGCCGAGCTCCTCTTCGACACCCGGCTGCGCGCCGGGGAGACCCATGTCTTCCGCTACGGCTTCGACGACGGTACGGGCGGTACGAGCAGCGAGTACGTGCGGGGCTTCAGCTTCGCGGGCGGGCAGTACGTGCTGCAGGTGCGCTTCGACGACGCCGCGCTGCCGGTCCGCTGCCGCCGCTTCACCCAGGCGTCGGCGGGCGCGCCGCGCGGCGGGCAGCAGGAGCTGACGCTGGCGGGGCGCCACCGGGGGGTGCACCTGGTGGAGCAGGGGGTGCGGCCGGGGATCCTGGGGATCGCCTGGGACTGGTCGTAGGCGCGCCTCCCGCGCGGCTCAGGCCTCCGGGCCCGCGATCAGCTTGCCGCCGTCCGCCTTGACGGGAACGGCCGGCAGGGCCACGCTCGCCGGGCCCTGGAGGACCTTGCCGGTGGTGGCGTCGAACGTGCTGCCGTGGCAGGGGCAGCTGACCTTGCCGTCCTCGACCTTGTCGACGACGCAGCCGGCGTGCGTGCACACCGCGCTGAACGCCTTGTACTTCCCCGCCGCGGGCTGCGAGACGACCAGCCGCTGCTCGCGGTAGAGCCGGGCCCCGCCGACGGGGACCTCGCCCGCCGCCCCGAGGTCCACGGGCGCGGTCGGCACCGCGGGTCCCTTGGGGCCGCCCGTACCGCCGGAGCAGGCGGTGACGCCGAGCCCTGCGGCACCGGCCAGGGCGGCTCCGCGCAGCACGGTGCGGCGGGACGCCGGCGAAGCAGTGGGGCTGGACATGGGGGCTCCAACGGGGAAGGGCGGCGATGCGACACAGCGACAATACCGGCACTGGTTGCTCCGCTTACCGAGAGGACTCCACCCCATGATCGTCGTCGCCGGAGAAGCCCTGATCGACCTCGTGCCCGACGGTCCCGGGGGCGACGGCGGCCTGCCGGCATTGCTGCCGCGGTGCGGTGGCGGCCCCTACAACACCGCTCTCGCGCTGGGCCGGTTGGGCACGCCCACCGCCTTCTGCTCCAGGGTGTCGGCGGACGGCTTCGGCGAGGCGCTGCTGGGCGGCCTGCGGGTGGCGGGCGTCGACCTCTCCCTGGTGCAGCGCGGCCCGGAGCCCACGACGCTGGCGGTGGCGGCCATCGGCGCGGACGGCTCGGCGGGCTACGGCTTCTACGCGGGCGGCACGGCGGACCGTCTCTTCGCACTGCCGGACGCGCTGCCGGAGGGTACCGAGGCGCTGTGCCTGGGAACGTGCTCCCTGGTGCTGGAGCCGGGTGCGAGCGCGTACGAGGCGCTGCTGCGGCGCGAGGCCCGGCGCGGGGTGTTCACCCTGCTCGACCCCAACATCCGTCCGGAGATCATCGGGGACGCCGCCGCGTACCGCCGGCGCTTCCTGTCGTGGCTGCCGGACGTGACCTTGCTGAAGCTGTCGGCGGAGGACGCGCGGTGGCTGGGTGGCGAGGTCACCGACTGGCTGGCGTCAGGCCCCGCCGCCGTCGTCGTGACCGGGGGCGAGGAGGGCCTGTCCGTCCATACCCGGGAGGGGCGGACGTACGCCGTCCCGGCACGACGGGTGGACGTCGTGGACACGATCGGCGCGGGCGACACCGTGAACGCCGCCCTTCTGCACCGCCTGTCCCGCCTGACCGCCCTCTCCCCCGACGCCCTGGCCACCCTGGACGGCCCCACCTGGCAGGACACCCTCACCTTCGCGGCCCACGCGGCGTCCACAACCTGCTCCCGAGCGGGAGCCCAGCCCCCGTTCGCGGCGGAGGTGGGGGCGTAGGGCTGGCCCAGCCCGCCCCGGGGGCCCGGGGCGGAGCCCCCGGTTTCGGGAAGGGGCGGGACTGGGGAACTCCTCCCCGCCGCAACGGCGAGGCGCCCGACGGCGGAGTCCGGCGGTGCCGAACCCTCCGCAGCCGGGCGCCGACGCGCACCGGACCGGCTCAGGCCTTGCGGGCCTTGGCCGCCACCGCCTTCTTCGCCGCCGTAGCGGTCTTCTTCGCGGTGGCGGTCTTCTTCGCCGAAGCAGCCGTGGCCGTCTTCTTGGCCGCCCCCGCGGCCTTGGTCCGCGCCGAGACCGTCTTCTTCGCGGCCCCCGCCACCGTCGCCGCAGCGACCGTCTTCTTCGCCGGCGCCCGCTTCGCAGCCTTCCGCGCCGACGGCGCGGGCGACGCGGCCGCGTCGCTGACGCGGTCACCCAGCATGTCGCGCAGGAACTTGCCCGTATGGCTGGCCGGCACCGACGCGACCTCCTCCGGCGTGCCCTCGGCGACGACGAGGCCACCGCCCGCACCACCCTCGGGGCCCATGTCGACGACCCAGTCGGCAGTCTTGATCACATCGAGGTTGTGCTCGATGACGATCACGGTGTTGCCCTTGTCGACCAGCCCCGACAGCACGGAGATCAGCTTGCTGATGTCCTCGAAGTGCAGACCGGTCGTCGGCTCGTCGAGGACGTACACCGTCCGCCCCGTCGACCGCTTCTGCAGCTCGCTCGCGAGCTTCACGCGCTGCGCCTCGCCACCGGAGAGGGTCGGCGCGGACTGCCCGAGCCGTACGTAGCCCAGACCCACCTCGTGGAGCGTGCGCAGGTGACGCGCGATCGTGGGCACCGCCTCGAAGAAGCCGAGCGCCTCCTCGATGGGCATGTCCAGGACCTCGGCGATGGACTTGCCCTTGTAGTGGACCTCCAGGGTCTCCCGGTTGTAGCGCGCACCGTGGCAGACCTCGCACGGCACGTACACGTCCGGCAGGAAGTTCATCTCGATCTTGATCGTGCCGTCGCCGGAGCAGTTCTCGCAGCGGCCGCCCTTGACGTTGAAGGAGAAGCGGCCCGGCAGATAGCCGCGGACCTTCGCCTCCATCGTCTCCGCGAAGAGCTTGCGGACATGATCGAAGACACCGGTGTACGTGGCCGGGTTGGAGCGCGGCGTACGGCCGATGGGCGACTGGTCGACGTGGACGACCTTGTCGACCAGGTCGTCGCCGTCCACGCGCGTGTGCCGGCCGGGAACGGCCCGGGCGCCGTTCAGCTCGCGCGCCAGGTGGGTGTAGAGGATGTCGTTGACCAGCGTCGACTTACCGGAACCGGAGACACCGGTGACGGCCGTGAGCACCCCGAGCGGGAAGGACACGTCGATGTCGCGCAGGTTGTTCTCCCGGGCCCCGCGCACGGTCAGACGACGCGAACCGTCGACGGGCCGGCGGATCTCGGGGGTGGGGATGGAGCGCTTGCCGGACAGGTACTGCCCGGTCATCGACGCCTCGGTCTTCAACAGCTCCTTGAGCGGACCACTGTGGACGACCTTGCCGCCGTGCTCACCGGCGCCGGGGCCGATGTCGACGACCCAGTCGGCGACCTTGATGGTGTCCTCGTCGTGCTCGACGACGATCAGGGTGTTGCCCATGTCGCGCAGGCGCACGAGCGTCTCGATCAGGCGGTGGTTGTCGCGCTGGTGCAGGCCGATGGACGGCTCGTCCAGGACGTAGAGCACGCCGACAAGGCCGGAGCCGATCTGCGTGGCGAGGCGGATGCGCTGCGCCTCACCGCCGGAGAGGGTGCCGGCGGCGCGGTTGAGCGAGAGGTAGTCCAGGCCGACGTCGACGAGGAACCTCAGGCGTTCGTTGACCTCCTTGAGCACCCGCTCGGCGATCTTCTTCTCGCGCCCGGTGAGCTTCATGTCCCGCAGGAAGTCGGCGCACTCGTTGATCGACATCGCGGAGACCTCCGCGATGGAGCGGCCCTGGACCGTGACCGCCAGGACGATCGGCTTGAGCCGCGTGCCCTCGCACGTGGGGCAGGGCACCTCGCGCATGTAGCCCTCGAAGCGCTCGCGGCTGGAGTCGCTCTCGGCCTCGGAGTGGCGCCGCTTGACGAACGGGACCGCGCCCTCGAAGGCCGTGGTGTACGCGCGCTCGCGCCCGTAGCGGTTGCGGTAGCGCACCTCGATCTGGGTGCGGTGGCCGTTGAGCAGCGCCTTCTTGGCGCGCTGCGGGAGGCCGGCCCAGGGGATGTCCGTGCGGAATCCGAGCTCGTCGGCGAGGGCGCCGACGAGACGGTTGAAGTAGTCCTTCGTGTGACCGTGCGACCAGGGGTTGATCGCGCCCTCGTCGAGGGACTTGTCCTCGTCGGGGACGATCAGCTCGGGGTCGACCTCCATGCGCGAGCCGATGCCGGTGCAGTCGGGGCACGCGCCGAAGGGCGAGTTGAAGGAGAAGGAGCGCGGCTCGAGCTCCTCGAAGGACAGATCGTCGTACGGGCAGTAGAGGTGCTCGGAGAACATCCGCTCACGCTCGGGGTCGTCCTCGGCGAGGTCGACGAAGTCGAGGATCACCATGCCGCCGGACAGGCCGAGCGCGGTCTCGACCGAGTCGGTGAGCCGGCGCTTGGCGCTCTCCTTGACGGTGAGGCGGTCGACGACCACCTCGATGGTGTGCTTCTCCTGCTTCTTCAGCTTGGGCGGGTCGGAGAGCTGAATGGTCTCGCCGTCGACCCGGGCCCGGCTGTAGCCCTTGGTCTGCAGGTCGGAGAAGAGATCGACGAACTCACCCTTGCGCTCGCGCACCAGCGGGGAGAGCACCTGGAAGCGGCTGCCCTCCGGCAGCTCCAGCACCCGGTCCACGATGGCCTGCGGCGACTGGCGGGTGATGGGCCGCGCGCACTCGGGGCAGTGCGGCTTGCCGATGCGGGCGAAGAGGAGGCGGAGGTAGTCGTAGACCTCGGTGATCGTGCCGACCGTCGAGCGCGGGTTGCGCGAGGTCGACTTCTGGTCGATGGACACGGCCGGGGACAGGCCCTCGATGAAGTCCACGTCGGGCTTGTCCATCTGCCCGAGGAACTGCCGTGCGTAGGAGGAGAGCGACTCGACGTAGCGGCGCTGCCCCTCGGCGAAGATCGTGTCGAACGCGAGGGAGGACTTGCCCGACCCCGAAAGCCCGGTGAAAACGATGAGGGAGTCACGCGGGAGGTCGAGCGAGACGTTCTTGAGATTGTGCTCGCGAGCGCCACGGACGATGAGACGGTCTGCCACGCCGGTCGGCACCTTTCTTGAGAGTCGGCTCTGGGGGAGCTGCGGGGTGCGCCGTGCCCCTCGATCCAGAGTACGGGGGGCCTCTGACAAAGCCCGGTTCACACGGATGCAGTAAGCGATGACCCTCCCGACCATATAGCACGCACATTCGATTTACGGGCGGGATCCACCTCCTTCACCCGAAGGAGTCACCGGACTATCGTCGGCGGCATGATTGATCATGTGCACGACCTGACCGCGGTACGTGAGGCGACCGACCGGCTGCTCGACGCGGTCGGCGAACTGGACAACGCGGCGGTCGCCGGGCCGTCACGGCTTCCCGGCTGGACCCGCGGCCACCTCCTGGCCCACCTCGCCCGCAACGCGGACGCCCTCGTGAACGTGCTCGAGGGCCGCCCCATGTACGCGAGCGCCGAGGCCCGCGACGCCGACATCGAGCGCGACGCCTCCCGCCCGCTCGACGCACACCTCGCCGACCTGCGCGAAAGCGCCGCCCGCTTCCAGCAGGCCACCGACGCGCCCGCCGACTGGACCCGCACGGTCACCCTGCGCAACGGCGTGACCGACCTCGCCGCCCGCGTCCCCTTCCGCCGCCTCGTCGAGGTGGAACTGCACCACGTCGACCTCGGCATCGGCTACGAGCCGGCGGACCTGCCCGCCGAATTCACCGCCCGCGAGATCGAGTTCCTCACCGAACGCTTCTCCGGCCACCCCGACGTCCCCGCCCTCCGGCTCACCGCGACCGACGGCGGCACCTGGAGCACCGGCCGCACGGAGGGCGAGCCCCTGACCGTCACCGGCACCGCCGCCGCCCTGATGTGCTGGCTCGCCGGCCGGCAGGGCGGCCCGGAACTCGAAACGGGTGGCGCTCCGCTCCCCGTTCTACCCCCGCTATAGGGTGATCCCCATGACGTACAGCGGAGCGGTAGAGGTCGGCGGACCTGCGGACGTACACGAGTTGGCCGATCTGATGATCTCGAAGGTCGCGGTCGGTCCGATGAACAACAACGCGTATCTGCTGCGTTGCCGGACCACGGACGAGCAGCTGCTGATCGACGCCGCCGCCGAGCCGCACACGCTGCTCACCCTGGTCGGCGACAGCGGCATCACCTCCGTGGTGACCACCCATCAGCACCCCGACCACTGGGGCGCGCTGCGCGAGGTGGTGGACGCCACCGGCGCCCGCACCTACGCGGGCCGCGAGGACGCCGACGGCATCCCGGTGCCCACGGACGTGCTCGTCGACGACGGCGACATCATCCGCGTCGGCCGGGTGGAGCTGACGGCCCGCCACCTGGTCGGCCACACCCCGGGCAGCATCGCGCTCGTCTACGACGACCCGCACGGCCACGCCCACGTCTTCACCGGCGACTGCCTCTTCCCCGGCGGCGTCGGCAACACCCACGACGACCCCAAGGCCTTCGTCAGCCTCATCGACGACGTCGAGACCAAGATCTTCGGCACGCTGCCGGACGAGACCTGGGTCTACCCGGGCCACGGCAACGACACCACCCTGGGCACCGAGCGCCCGCACCTCGCGGAGTGGCGCGAGCGCGGCTGGTGACCTCCCGGCACGACAAGGGGTAGCGCGCCTTCCGCACAGCAGGCGGAAGGCGCGATTCCTTTGCGCCCCCGGCAGCACTTCCGAGCGCCCCGTTTCCTGTGGGCCACCCGGAAGTTGGGCAGTACATGCATCGTGACCGTTCCCCGGCCATGTTCCGCCTGGCGGCCGCCTCCATGGCCGGCACCGCCATCGAGTTCTACGACTTCTTCGCCTACGGCACCGCGGCCGCCCTCGTCCTGGGCCCGCTGTTCTTCCCCACCGTCTCCCCCCTCCTCGGCACCCTGGCCGCCTTCGGCACCTTCGGCGTCGGCTTCATCGCCCGCCCGCTGGGATCCGTGCTCTTCGGCCACATCGGCGACCGGCTCGGCCGCCGCCCGGTGCTCATCTCCTCCCTGCTGCTGACGGGCATCGCGACCGTCACGGTCGGCCTCGTGCCCACCTACAAGGACATCGGCATTGCCGCCCCCGTCCTGCTGCTCCTCCTGCGCTTCCTGCAGGGCCTGGGGGTGGGCGGCGAGTGGGGCGGCGCCGTCCTGCTGACGGCCGAGCACGCACCCGCCCACCGCCGCGCACTGTGGGCGAGCATCCCCCAGATCGGCCCGACCCTGGGCTTCCTGCTCGCCAACGGCATCACCCTGACCCTGTCGACCACCCTCACCGACGCCCAGTTCCTGTCCTGGGGCTGGCGCGTACCGTTCTGGGCGGCGGGCGTCCTGGCGGCCGTCGGACTCCTGCTGCGCGCCCAGCTCACCGAGACACCGGACTTCCGCGCACTGACCGCGAACGACACCCGCTCCTCGCGGCCCTTCGCCGAGGTCGTACGCGGTCACTGGCGGCTCGTCCTGCTCACCGCCGGCGGACTGTCCATGGGCTACTCCGTCTTCTACACGGTCACCACCTGGTCCCTGGCCTACGGCACCGAACAGCTCGGCATCGACCGCACGGTCATGCTCGGCTGCATCATGGTGGCGGTGGCCGTCTCGGGCGCGGCCGCTCCCCTGGCCGCCGTGCTGGGCGACCGCTTCGGGCGCCGCCCGATGTGCCTGGTCGGCTGCACCGCCGTCGCGCTGTGGATGTTTCCGCTGATCGGTCTGTTGCGCACCGGCCGGCCCGCCCTGATGGTGCTGGGCTTCGTCGTCGCGATGCTGTCCTTCATGACCGCGTTCGGCGTCGTCGGCGCCTATCTGCCCGAGCTCTACGACGCCAGGGTGCGCTGCACGGGAGCGGCCGTCGGCTACAACCTGGCGGGGGTGCTGGGCGGCGCCCTCACCCCGCTGGTCGCGACCGCCTCGGCCCGGGGCGACGGGCCGCCCTGGGGCGTCGCCGTCTATCTGACCGGCATCGCCCTGGTCAGCCTGGCGTGCTTCCTGCTGCTTCCCGAGACCCGCCCCAGGGTCGCGGTGGCGGCGGCCCCCGACGCGGCACCCGCCTGAGCCGGAGGGAGCGCCCGCCCGTCAGACGCGGGCGCTCTCCCGCTCACCCTCCACCGCACCGGCCTCCGCGACGGCCGCCTCGGCCGCCTCGGCCCGCGCCTGCTTGGCGGAGGCCCGCAGGCTGGTGACGGTCGTGACGACCAGCACCGCGCAGATGACGCCGAGCGAGACCGGGATGCTGATCTCGGGGACCGCGACGCCGTTCTCGTGCAGGGCGTGCAGGACGAGCTTGACGCCGATGAAGCCGAGGATGACCGACAGGCCGTACGAGAGGTGGACCAGCTTCTTCAGCAGGCCGCCGATGAGGAAGTACAGCTGCCGCAGGCCCATGAGCGCGAAGGCGTTGGCGGTGAAGACGATGTACGGGTCCTGGGTGAGGCCGAAGATCGCCGGTATGGAGTCGAGCGCGAACAGCACGTCCGTGGTGCCGATCGCCAGCATGACGATCAGCATCGGGGTCATCAGCCGCTTGCCGTTCTCGGTGATGAACAGCTTGGTGCCGTGGTAGCGGTCGGTGGAGGGGAAGCGCCGCTCCACCAGCTTGAGAAAGCGGTTCTCCTCGAACTCCTCTTCCTCCTCGTCCGCCCGCGCCTCCTGGATGAGCTTCCACGCCGTCCAGACGAGGAAGGCGCCGAAGATGTAGAAGACCCAGGAGAAGTTGGCGATGATCGCCGCGCCCGCGCCGATGAAGCCGGCCCGCAGGACCAGGGCTATGAGCACGCCGACCATGAGCACCCGCTGCTGGTACACCGACGGCACCGCGAACTTCGCCATGATCAGGACGAACACGAAGAGGTTGTCGACGCTCAGCGACTTCTCGGTGATGAAGCCCGCGAAGAACTCGCCGGCCGGCTGTCCGCCGCCGAAGACCAGGAGCCCCAGCCCGAAGAGCCCGGCCAGGGCGACCCAGACCGCCGTCCAGATACCGGCCTCCTTGAGGGAGACCTCGTGCGGCTTGCGGCCCCCGATGAAGAAGTCGGCGGCCACGAGGGCGCACAGACCGAGGATGGTCAGGACCCACAGGGTCAGGGAGACGTCCACTGTTCCTCCGGTACGTCGTACGGGCGTACGGCAGTCCTCAGAACAGTACAGGAAAACCCAAGGAACAGTAAAGAGAAACCCAAAACCCCAGTTCAGACGGCGTGTCGTCGCGTCAGATGCCGTACGCCTTCCGCACCTGGCCGACCTGCCACAGCACCTGCCGCACCACATCGCTGCCCACGGGCACCGACGGGGGCTCGTACGTCCACGCGTGCCCCACCCACGGGTCGGCGAGGTGGTCGTCGGGCACCGGCGTGATCCGCAGCAAGGAGCGCCACAGCGGGTCCAGGACCGGCCCGTAGGCCCGTGCGTCCTCCCGGTCGGCGACCATCAGCAGGTGCACGCCCACGGACGGCCCCTCGTCCGCCAGGTAGCGCAGCTGCGTGACGGCGCGGTCGTCGAAGCCGTGCGGGAAGTCGTTGACGATCAGCAGCTGCTCGGAGGTGTCGAGGTCCGCCGGAAGCGAGTCCAGCGCACCGCTGCGGACCGCCATCTGCACCAGGTCCACGCGCCGCGTCAGCCGCGCCAGCACCTCGGTGACCCCGCGCGCCCCGGCCGCCGGCGGCTCGCGCAGCGCCCCGTACTCCAGCAGCGGGGCCAGCGCGGCCCCGGCCGTGCCGGCGGGGTCGATGACGTGCACCGAGTAGTCGCCCACGGGGTGGACGGCCAGGAGCCGCACGGCGTGGGCGACCGCGCAGTCCATCGCGAGCCTGCGCACCTCGGACGAATCCAGCAGACCGGCCTCGACACCGCCCTGGGAGCGCCCCGCGTCGACCCACAGCCCGCGCTCCAGCGGCAGCCGCACCAGCATGGGGATGCGCAGGTCCTTGCGCTCCGGCAGATGCAGGTCTCCCAGCCGCAGCGCCATGGGCCTCTCCAGCGGCACCTGGTAGCCCTGCCAGACGGGGCTGTCCCAGCGCGCGAAGGCGGGCGGCAGGGCGTGCTCGACGACCTCGGCCTCGGCGGCGAGCTGGGTCAGGTCCCGGTCGAGCGCGGCCCGCGCCTGGTCCACCAGCTGCGCCTGCTTGGCCCGCGCCTCCTGGCGGACCGCGTCGGCGGCGGGGCCGACGCGGGTGGCCGGGTCGGACAGCACCCGGTCCAGCTCCTGCTCCAGGCGCGACTCCGCGAAGTCGACCGCACTGCGGTAGGCGGCGGTCGTCCGGGCCAGGTCCTCGAACATGCCCCAGACCTGGTTGTAGAGCCGCTCGTCCATCGTCCAGCCCGTGGCGTCGCCCGCGACCGGCCGGGGCGGCTGCCCGGGCTCGGCGGGCGCGGCGACGGGGGCCGGGTCGGGAGGCGTGGAGGTCCGCCGGCCGGGGTGCCGGTAGCTGATCGGGCCGTCACCGGCAGAGGGCTGCGACGCGGCCGCCACGGAGTCGCCCGGCACGGGCCCCTGCGCGGCGTCCTGGCCGTGGCCGGCCGGACCCGCCACCGTATGGGCGTCCGCCGCCGCGCCGCCCCGGCGGGCCGCGCTCTCGCCCCCGGCGCGCTGCGCGGGCGGCACGGCGACCGCCTGGGCCATGCCCCGGGCGACGGCCTCCTCGATGCTCGCCGCCATCTCGACCGCACCGGGCAGCCCCTGGTCGTGCAGCATCGCGGCCAGGCCGTCCGCGTACCCCTGGCCGACGGCGCGCACCTTCCACGCGCCCTGCCGGCGGTACAGCTCCAGGGCGACCACCGCCGACTCGGCGCCCAGGTCGGTGATGGTGTAGCTGACGACCTCCTCGCCGTCGACGCCAGTGACCGCGAGGAACGGGGCCGCCATCGCGCCGAAGCGCGCCGCAGTGCCCGCGCCGGACGGCAGGGCGAGCAGCACGTTGACCCGGTGGGCGCCCTCGGGGAGGGCCTCCAGGTCGACGGCCAGCCGGTGCTCGGCGGCGGCCTGCCGGGACACCTCCAGGCCCGGGAGCCGCGGCGAGGCGGGGTGCGCGACCCACTCGGCGCCGGGGACCCTGCCGTCCGCGTCGCCGAGCGTCGCGCCCGCCACCACCGGTCGGCCCGCCGAGACCCGGATCTCCAGTCGGGTACCGGACAGCGGGTGGTTCTGCCCCCGCACCAGCTCGGCCGTCATCGCCGCTTCCCCCTTGTCATGTCGGCTCACTGTGCCGCGGGCCCGGCGGATGCCGCTCCGCCGGGCCCGGCTCGTACTGCTCTTGGGTCCGTACCGCTGTCGCCCTGGCCGGAGCCGGGACCGCTCGGCTACAGGGTGGCCTGGATCTCCGACAGCAGGTCCTGGAAGGTGCGGCCGTTGGCCGGCGTGCCGATCGCCGTCATCTGCCAGCCGTTGCCGACCCGGTGCACCTTCGCCATGATCTGCGCGGTGTACGGGCCGCCGCCGTCCAGGGTGTAGCGGGCCAGCTCCTGGCCCGTGCCCTCGTCGACCAGGCGGCAGAAGGCGTTGCGCACCTCGGCGAACGTCTGGCCGGTGAAGGAGTTCACCGTGAAGACGATCTGGTTGACGTGCACGGGCACGCGCTGCAGGTCGACGAGGATCGACTCGTCGTCACCGCCCTGGCCCGCGCCGCCGACCAGGTTGTCGCCGGTGTGGCGCACCGAGCCGTCCTTGCTCACCAGCTGCTGGAAGAAGGCCACGTCGACCGGCTGCTTGTCGGCGAAGAGCACCGCCGAGGCGTCGAGGTCGATCTCCTTCGTCCGCGTCCCGAACAGCCCGCGGCGAGGGGCCGCCTGCCAGCCCAGCCCCATCCGCACCGCGGTCAGGGTGCCCCCGTCGGCCTTCTGCAGGCTGATGCCCTGGCCCTTGGACAAGTTGACCGTCACGCGCAGTCCCTCTCTCGTTCGTTCGTCCCCGCGGCCACGCGTGCGCGTGGCCTCCTTGAACGACCCTATGCACTGCCGGGGAGCGGGTACTCACCCGAGGGGGGTTTGTGGCGGTCTTGCAACATGCCCGCTCACCGTCGCGTACCCTGCCCCGCCCACCCCCTTCGCCCCGCACGTCCCGCGTGCGGGCCCAACCGCCCGGCCGTCAGGCCAGGCCCGCCTCCCGCATCTGCCGCAGCTCCTTCTTCAGCTCGCCCACCTCGTCGCGCAGCCGCGCCGCGACCTCGAACTGCAGCTCCGCGGCCGCGGCCCGCATGCGGTCGGTCATCTCCTCGATGAGCTGCGCCAGTTCCGCGGCAGGCCGGTCCGTCGCGACCACCGCTTCCTTCGCCTTGCCCTTGGCCTTCGCCTTGCCCTTGGCGCCCGCGCCGGACGCCACCGTGGGCACGGGGGCCTTGCCCTTGTCCTTGCCGGTCTGGCGGAAGCCCGAACCCAGGAGTTCCTGGGTGTCGATCTCCTCGCGGGCGAGCGTGGCGACGATGTCGCCGATCTTCTTGCGGAGCGGCTGGGGGTCGATCCCCCGCTCCGTGTTGTACGCGATCTGCTTCTCGCGGCGGCGGTTGGTCTCCTCGATGGCCTTCTCCATCGCGGGAGTGATCTTGTCGGCGTACATGTGCACCTGGCCGGAGACATTGCGCGCCGCGCGGCCGATGGTCTGGATCAGGGACGTCCCGGATCGCAGGAAGCCCTCCTTGTCGGCGTCCAGGATGGCCACCAGGGACACCTCGGGGAGGTCGAGGCCCTCACGGAGCAGGTTGATGCCCACCAGGACGTCGTACTCGCCGGCCCGCAGCTCGCGCAGCAGCTCGACGCGGCGCAGCGTGTCGACGTCGCTGTGCAGATAGCGCACCTGGATGCCCAGCTCCAGGAAGTAGTCCGTGAGGTCCTCGGCCATCTTCTTGGTCAGCGTGGTGACCAGGACGCGCTCGTCGCGCTCGGTCCGGGTGCGGATCTCGTGCACCAGGTCGTCGATCTGGCCCTCGGTCGGCTTGACGACGACCTCGGGGTCGACCAGGCCGGTGGGACGGATGATCTGCTCCACGAAGCCGTCGCCGCGCGAGAGCTCGTACTTGCCGGGCGTCGCGGAGAGGTAGACGGTCTGGCCGATGCGCTCGGTGAACTCCTCCCACTTCAGCGGGCGGTTGTCCATGGCCGACGGCAGGCGGAAGCCGTGCTCGACGAGGGTGCGCTTGCGCGAGGCGTCGCCCTCGTACATGGCGCCGATCTGGGGGACGGTGACGTGCGACTCGTCGATGACGAGGAGGAAGTCCTCGGGGAAGTAGTCGAGGAGGGTGTTCGGCGGGGAGCCCGGCTCACGGTCGTCCATGTGCAGCGAGTAGTTCTCGATGCCGGAGCAGGAACCGACCTGACGCATCATCTCGATGTCGTAGGTCGTCCGCATGCGCAGCCGCTGCGCCTCCAGGAGCTTGCCCTGCTTCTCCATGCGGGCGAGGGTCTCCTCCAGCTCGGCCTCGATCCCCGCGATGGCCTTCTCCATGCGCTCGGCACCGGCGATGTAGTGGCTGGCGGGGAAGACGTACAGCTCCTGGTCGTCGGAGATGACCTCACCGGTGAGCGGGTGGAGCGTGGACAGCGCCTCGATCTCGTCGCCGAACATCTCGATGCGGACGGCCAGCTCCTCGTAGACCGGGAAGATCTCGATGGTGTCGCCGCGCACGCGGAACGTGCCCCGGGTGAAGGCCATGTCGTTGCGCGTGTACTGGATCTCCACGAAGCGGCGCAGCAGCTGGTCCCGGTCGATCTCCTGACCGACCTTGAGCGGCACCATGCGGTCCACGTACTCCTGCGGCGTGCCCAGGCCGTAGATGCAGGACACGGACGCCACCACGACGACGTCGCGCCGGGTGAGCAGCGAGTTCGTCGCCGAGTGGCGCAGCCGCTCGACCTCTTCGTTGATCGAGGAGTCCTTCTCGATGTACGTGTCCGACTGCGGGACGTACGCCTCGGGCTGGTAGTAGTCGTAGTACGAGACGAAGTACTCGACCGCGTTGTTGGGCAGGAGCTCGCGGAACTCGTTGGCCAGCTGGGCCGCGAGCGTCTTGTTGGGCGCCATGACGAGCGTCGGCCGCTGGAGCTTCTCGATCATCCACGCGGTGGTCGCCGACTTTCCGGTGCCGGTGGCACCGAGCAGGACGACGTCCTTCTCCCCCGCCCGGATGCGCTGCTCGAGCTCGGCGATGGCCGTGGGCTGGTCGCCGCTGGGCTGGTAGGAGCTGACGACCTCGAAGGGCGCCACCTTGCGTTCGATCTTGGATACGGGCCGCATGAGACCACCGTACGGCCCACCACTGACAACGGCCTCGCCCCTGGGGTTCCGCCCCTGTTTTCCGGGGCGAACGCCCGGCGAAAAGTCGGCAAAGGGTGCCGTCTGCGGGTGCCCCGCCCGTCGCGGCCCAGTAGGAGTTTCGTGTACGACTTTCCGTGCACGCCGTACGACTTTCCGTACACGAGGCCCGGGGCGCCGCCGGCCCGGGCCCGGACGCCGCGAGGAGCCCTTATGCGCATCCGCACCGTCTCCGCCGTGACCAGCGCACTTCTCGGCCTGTCCCTCACGACGCTCGCCTCCGCGTCCACGGTCGGCCTCGTCGCCACTCCCGCGCACGCCACGGCCGGCGATCCGGCCGTACCGGTGGCCATCGGGCACCGGGGGGTGCCGGTCCAGGCGCCGGAGAACACCCTGGCCTCGATCGACAGAGCGGCCCGGCTGGGCGTCGAGTGGGTGGAGAACGACGTCCAGCGCACCAAGGACGGCGCCCTGGTCGTCATGCACGACACCACCCTGGAGCGCACCACCGACGTCAAGCGCCGGTATCCGCGGCGCGCGCCCTGGAAGATCGCGGACTTCACGCTCGCCGAGATCGAGAAGCTGGACGCGGGCAGCTGGTACGGCCGGCGCTTCGCCGGCGAGCGGGTGCCCACCCTCGGCCGCTATCTGCAGCGGGTCGACCGCAACGGCCAGAAGCTGCTGCTGGAGGTCAAGGCCCCGGAGCTGTACCCGGGCATCGAGCGGCAGATGGTGGCGGAGCTGCGGCGGGCGGGCTGGCTGGACAGCCGGCACGTCAAGAGCCGACTCGTCGTCCAGAGCTTCGACGCCTCGTCCCTGAAGACGCTCCACAAGCTCCGCCCGGACATCAAGAAGGGCTTCCTGGGCGCCCCGAAGCCCGCCGAGCTCCGCACGTACGCCGCCTTCGCCGACCAGATCAACCCGAACCACAAGAGCGTCACCGCCGCCTGGGTACGCTCCGTGC
The DNA here is from genome assembly GCF_040641275.1 of Streptomyces sp. NPDC021096. Taxonomy (NCBI): domain Bacteria; kingdom Bacillati; phylum Actinomycetota; class Actinomycetes; order Kitasatosporales; family Streptomycetaceae; genus Streptomyces; species Streptomyces sp. NPDC021096. Next base: position 31,456 of record NZ_JBFADG010000014.1, read on the forward strand.
ACGCGCTCAAGGGCCCGCACGGACGGCGTCTGGAGGTCTCGGCATGGACCGTCGACGACGGCGACCGGGCGGTCTCCCTGGCCCACATGGGCGTGGACGGCATCATCAGCAACGCCCCCCACGTCGTCGCCGACGCGCTGGCCGAGGACGCCGGCGACCCGACGTTCCTGTCGGACCCCTCCGAGCTGTCCGGCTTCCCCGGCCTGACCGAGGCGGCCGCGGTCCTGGACTCCACCCTCTGAACCGCCCCGGAGACACCGGCAGGGGACGCTCTACGCTGGATGACGTGACGGAATCCGAGCGCCCCCTGCCGGCCACCCCCCGGGCGTGGGCCTGGACGACGATCGATACGCCCGTGGGCCCCCTGGGACTGGCCGCGACCGCGGACGGCCTGCTCAACGTCGTCTTCCACGCCGACGCCCCTCTCGCCGCCCGCTGCGTCGACCGGCTGACCGGCGTCCTGGGCTCCGCCCCCGCCGCCCCGCCCTCCCCCTGCCACGACGTCCTGGCCGAGGCGACGGCGCAGCTGCGGGCCTATTTCGACGGCCGTCTGCACACCTTCACCCTGCCGTTGGACTGGTCCCTGACCTCCGGCTTCAACCGCCGCACTCTCCGCGAGCTCCTCGACCACGTCCCCTACGGCACCCTGGTCGCCTACCAGGACCTGGCCGACCGGGTGGGCGAGCCCGGTGCCGCCCGGGCCGTGGGCGCGGCCATGGGCAGCAATCCGCTGCCCGTCGTCGTGCCCTGCCACCGGGTCGTCGAGAGCAACGGCGGCCTGGGCGGCTTCGGCCCCGGCCTGGAGGCCAAGCGCACCCTCCTGGCACTCGAAGGCGTCCTTCCGCAACCGCTGTTCTGACGGCTCCGGCGCCTGGGCCGGAGCTGATTGTCAGTGGCACGTCCTAGCGTTCCCCTCACTGCAGACCGGTCGCCGCGACCGGCGGGGAGAGGGGCATTGCCATGTCGTCGGACACCACGTATCTGGAGCTGTCCCAGGACGGCGGCGGGGCGCACAAGTTCTACGAAGTCGCCGTCGACGGCACGACGGTGACGGTGCGCTACGGACGGATCGGCGCGGCCGGGCAGGTCCAGACGTCCGCGTTCCCGACCGTGGAGAAGGCACGGGCCGCCGCCGCCAAGAAGGTGGGCGAGAAGGTCCGCAAGGGCTACGCGCCCGCCGTGCGGGGCGGCCGCGCGGCCCGCGCGGTGACGCGCCGCCAGGTCGCCTCCGCGCCCTCCACCGCCCGGGCCGTGGCACCGGTGCTGTGGCGGTTCCGCACGGGAGCGGCCGCGTTCGGCATCCACATCGGCGAGGACCGCTGCTGGGTCGGCAATCAGTCCGGCGACGTCTACACCCTCGGCCACGACGGCGAGGTACTGGCCCGCTACCAGCTGCCGGACGGCGTGAAGTGCCTGGTGGCCGACGACTTCTGGATCTACGCGGGCTGCGACGACGGCACCGTCTACGACCTCTCCAGCAAGCTGCCGTTCGCCGCCTACGAGATCGCCTCCGACGTCGACATCTTCTGGCTCGACATCCACGAGGGCATCCTCAACGTGGCCGACCGCGACGGCGGCCTGACCGTCATCGACCACGAGGACGAGTACCAGTGGTCGCGCAAGAGCACCGGAAACCACGCCTGGATGGTGCGCCGGGACGAACGCGCCGTCTACCACGGCCACGGGCGCGGCGTGACGGCCTACGCCCAGGACGGCGGCCGCGAGCTGTGGCACACCCCGACCAACGGCTCCGTGCTCTTCGGCTGGCAGGAGGACCACTCCGTCTACGCCGGCACCCACCACAACGTCGTCCAGCGCCTGTCCAAGGCCAGTGGCGCCGTCGAGGCGACGTACCGCTGCGACGCCGCCGTCTACTCCTGCGCCACCGCCCCGGGCGGCCGCTACGTCTTCGCCGGCGACTCCGCCTCCTCCGTCTACTGCTTCGCCGCCGACGGCACCCGCCTGTGGAAGCTGGGCACGGGCGGCGGCTCGGCCCTGTCCATGCAGTACCTCGGCGAGAAGCTGTACATGGTCACCACGGACGGCTCCCTGGTCTGCGTCGACGCCACGGAGGCCGCCATCACCGCCGCCCAGTCCGGCACCGTCCCCGTCCCCCTGGACGTCAAGTCCGCCGCCGCCCTGCCCACGTACGCCCCGTCCGCCACCGTCCGGACGGTCGCCACCCCGCCCGCCTCGGGCATCGTGGTCGAATGCGTCCAGGAAGCCGGCCGCCTCCGCGTCCACGTCGTCTCGGGCGGCTACGACCCCACCTGGAACGTCCAGTTCCCCCGCCACATACGCCAGCCCGGCGCCCGCTACGTCGTCGAGGCTCTCTCCCCCGCCGCGTCCGGCTTCTACCGCGTCCGCGGCGAGATCCAGCGCCTGCTCTGAACCGGGCCAGCCCCCTCCCCCGGGAAGGGTGGATCCTGGGAGGAGGAGATGGTGCGCCATGCGTACGGGCAACGAACCGATCACCGCCCGCAGCCCCCTACGGCTGCGCTGCGCCCTGGCCTCCTTCGGCCTCGTCTGGGCCCTGGCCGGAACCCTCCTCTTCACGGCCGCCGGCCACCCGGGGTGGGCGATCGCCTGCGGGGTGCTGGCAGCGGTGGCGGCCACCGACCTGGCCCTCGTGATCCGGCACATCCGGCAGGGCCCGCACTACCAGCCGGGGCGGGACGTCCCGCCGTACGAGCCGGTCAAGGACAAGAAGCCCGAGCGGTAGGGCCTGGGGTCTGGGCGGCAAGCCGGCGGGCCCCGCTCAGGACTCCTCGGCGTCCAGGGAGCTACGGGCGTCCGCCAGGCAGCGTCGGCGTTCCTCTTCGGGCATGCCCTCCCACGCCTTGTGCGCCACGTGGGCGTGCTCGCCCAGCGCGTCCGCGTAAGCCCCCACCCGCACGGCCTCGCGCAGGCCGACCCGGCCGGAGAGGACGTCACGCGCCATCTCCTGGAGGACGTCGCCCGCCCCGCCGGCGGCCAGATGCTGCAGGGCCTTGTGGACGACTCGGGCCTGCTCGCGGTCCCTGCCCGGAGCCAGGAACTCTTCGAACCCCACCTCTTGTTCAGGCATGCGCCCTCCTGTCTCAGACCGCCGGGTGGTCATAGCCCGCCCGTGGCAGTGGAAACGCGTTGAGTTTCGCCATGACTTCGCCGCCGATATGTCCCATGACCGCGTAACCGCTGTTCACGGCCAGCTGGGCGGCGCTGATGAGCCGGGTCATCCGCTGCCACTCCTTGAGAATGACCTGGGCTTCCATCGCCCCGATGGCGTAGCCCATCGCTGCGGCGCACCCGGTCCAGCCGAGCGCTGCGGTAGCCGCTGCCGTGATGGACATGGTCACCAGGGCATCGACCATCGCGCTGATGCATCCTCCGATCGCCTGACCGGTAAGCGAGATCGACTGCGCGACGGCGCGGTACTCGTCGCCCATCCTGTCCAGCGCTTCCCGCACGTCCTCGAGGTTCTTCCGCAAGGCGTCGAAGTAGAGGAGTGCGGCTTCGGCGGCGTTGCCGTCCCACGTCCTGGCGATGCCTCTGCCGCCGGACTCGACGTTGCGCGCCACAGCGCCGCATGCCTGGCCCATGCGCTGCCACGACTCGGCGCATTTGGCGTAGGCCGCCCAGTCTCCGGCCAGCTGCTCCTGGGCCCATTCGACGGGGTTCCTCGGCAGCATCAGCTCGGCCAGCTTGAGAAACCACCCACCCGGACTCAAGAAATCACAGACCGCGTTGACCGACAGCAGCGGATCGGTGAACTCCTCCGGCTTCCGCGGCGGAACGAGATACTCCGTAGGCTGCACCACATCGGTGAATTGCACGGCAGGTCAGCGCCTCTCCCGCGCGTACCCGGCGTCCAGGGAAGCGGCCACAGCGTGATCGGTGCGGCGGTAGTAAGTGGCAGCGGCACGCAGCTCTTGTGAGGACTCCGTCAGGATGCCGGAGAGATGCTTCAGAGCCTGCAGTACCTCGTGGCGTAATCCGTCGTGACCATCGACGGCAAAGGCGAAGAGCCCATTCTGCCGGGCGGTGATGCGCGTGAACTTCCCGGCATAGTTCAGCACTTCCCGTGAGTCTTCGGCACCCCGGTAGATCTGACGCGCGAAGGCTTCCAACTGTCCTGAGTCAACCCGCAGTTCCATCCGATCACCCTCCCGGCGCGAAGCATGCCGATCCATCAGTGAGAAATGAGCGCCAGTACGACGCACAGCACCAGGCCCGCGAGCCCTACCCTCCGCAGCCACCTGAGACAGTCCGCGACCGCCGGCTGCATACGCAGCAATGACTTGACTGCATCGAGTTCCTGCAGCGTTTTCGCATGAATCCCGACGATGGCGGTCACCATCCCCAGGCAGACAAGAAGAGCCCCGCCGAAGGCGCAGGCCAGCCAGATCCAGAACACACGCCAGCCGATGACGTAGTACTCGGAGTCCTCGCGGTACACCCGTACTCGCTCACCTGGCACGTAGAAGCCCTTGAGCTCGGCATCGTCGCGTACGGTCCGCCCGTTCTCCGCCCGGTAGAGGCCGACGCACACGTCCCGGTCGCCGTCACCGTGCCGCGCATGCGTGGTGCGCACCCAGCAGCGCTCCACGGTCAGGGTGCCCTTGTCGGTCACGTACCCTGCGGCTTTCTCCGCCTGCGCGACCGAGAGGGCGGCTGACAACAGGCCGAGGAGCACCCAGCTCCCGCCCAGGGCCCGGGCCTTGTACCGGGGCCCGGACGGGGGCGCGACGGGGCTGACACCGAGCAGTTCCGGCATGGCCATGGACGGTCTCCTGGGGGCGGCCCGACAAGCAAGATCGAGACGGCCACGCTATGCACGGACGAGCGGGGCAAGCGCACACCGCTCCCCCTGCGACCCCGCCCCGCACAGGACCCTCAGCCCCAAAACACCTGTATGCAGCGTTTCTCCAGAGGCAGCACGCGGCAAAGGAGCCCCTCACACCCCTCACCCGATAGGACGAACCGATCAGTCCACCGGCCGCACACCGCACCCCTGCCCGAGCCGGGATCGGTCCGAGCTCAGCCCCTCTCCCCGAACCGGGCCGCCGCCACGAAGTCCGGGCGGGGGTCCAGGGCCGCGGCGAGGCGGAAGTGGCGGAGGGCTTCGGTGGGGCGGGCGGCGCGTTGGAGGGTACGGGCCAGGGCGAAGTGGGCGAAGGCGTTGTCCGGCTCGCGTTCGAGGACGAGCTGGAATTCGAGCTCGGCGGGGCGGAGTTGCGCGCTCGCGAAGAAGGCGCGGGCGCGCAGCAGACGGGCCGCGGTGTTCTCGGGGTGGACGGAGATGACGGAGTCGAGCAGCTTGATGGCGCCGCGCGGGTCACCGGCGTCCAGCAGGTGCTCGGCAGCCCGGAAGTCGATCACGTGGGTCTCAGGCGTCGTCCGCTCGGTCACGTCCGTGTCCTTTCACCGCAGAATCCACTACAGCACACACTGCAGAGCCGGCCGCAGCCTCGCTACAGCACGCAGCAGCACTGCGCCACAACGTCTGCGCGCTACGACCTATTCCGCAGTTCCTCCCACACCGCCCGGACCCTGGGCTCCAGCTCCTCCAGCGGGCCGTCGTTGTCGATGACCAGGTCGGCGACGGCCAGCCGCTGCTCGCGGGTGGCCTGGGCCGCCATGCGGGCGCGGGCCTCGTCGGGGGTCATGCCGCGCATGCGCACCAGCCGGTCGAGGCGGGTCTCGGTGGAGGCGTCCACGACCAGGACGAGGTCGTACAGGGGCGCCAGCGCGTTCTCGGCGAGCAGGGGGACGTCATGGACGACGACGGCGTCCGGGCCCGCCGCGGATTCCAGCTCGGCGGAGCGGGCCCGCACCAGGGGGTGCACGATGGCGTTGAGGGCGGCGAGCCGGTCCGTGTCGGCGAAGACGATCGCGCCGAGCTTGGGACGGTCGAGCGCGCCCTCGGAGGTGAGGACCCCGGGGCCGAACTCGGCGACCACCGCCGCCAGTCCGGGCGTGCCCGGCGCCACCACTTCCCGTGCGATCTTGTCGGAGTCGACGAGCACCGCTCCGTAGGAGACGAGGAGCCGCGACACCTCGCTCTTGCCGGCGCCGATTCCGCCGGTGAGGCCCACCTTCAGCATGGGCCCCACGCTATAGGGCCGGCGGTCAGCGACCGCCGTCGCCCTCCCTGTCGGCGAGGAAACGCTCGAATTCCGCGCCCAGTTCATCGGCGGAGGGCAGGTCGACGGGCTCGGCGACGAGGTTGCCGCGGATCTCGGCACCGGCCACCGCGTCGTACTGGTGCTCGAGGCCCCGTACGAGCGCCACGAGCTCCTCGTCGCCCTCGGCGAGCTGACGCTCGATCTCCTCCTGGGTCCGCAGCGCCTCGGTGCGCAGGGCGTGCGCGGCGTTCGGCAGGACGAGGCCCGTCGCGGCGGTGACCGCTTCCAGTGCCGTCAGTGCCGCGTCCGGGTAGGGGGAGCGGGCGACGTAGTGGGGGACGTGGGCGGCGACGCCCAGAACATCGTGGCCGGCCTCGGCCAGGCGGTACTCGATGAGCGACTCGGCGCTGCCGGGCACCTGGGCCTCGTCGAAGTAGCTGCGATGGCCCGGCATCAGGTCGGTGCGGTTGCCGTGCGGGGTGATGCCGACGGGGCGGGTGTGGGGGACGCCCATGGGGATGCCGTGGAAGTTGACGGACAGGCGTACGCCGAGGCGCTCCACCAGCTCTCGCACGGCAACCGCGAAGCGCTCCCACTCCACGTCCGGCTCGGGGCCGGTGAGCAGGAGGAAGGGGGCGCCCGTCGTGTCCTGCACCAGACGGAGCTCGATCCTGGGGACCTCGTACGCGCTCCAGCGGTCGCGCTCGAAGGTCAGCAGGGGGCGGCGCGCCCGGTAGTCGATGAGCCGGTCGTGGTCGAAGCGGGCCACGACCTGGTGCGGCAGGCCGTCCAGCAGCCGTTTGACGATCTGGTCGCCCGTCTCACCGGCGTCGATGTAGCCGTCGAAGTGGTAGAGCATGACCAGCCCGGCCGTGTCCTGGGCCAGGGCCAGGTCGGCTACGGCGAGCCCCTTGGGCTCCCATTCGTACAAACCCTGCGGATCCAACACAGTGACCGTTCCTCCTCATGTTCCGTACGGAAGAACGCCCTTGAAGGGCGCGGGCATTCCCCGTGCGGGCGGTCAAGAGGATCAATGCGGGGGTCACGCGGGCATGAGTAAGGCCCGCTCTCCAAGGAGAGCGGGCCTTACTTCAGTCAGCTGTCAGCTGCTGCCGGTCAGAGCCTCAGCTCTGGCCGCCGGCGAGCTTCTCGCGGAGCGCGGCGAGCGCCTCGTCCGACGCCAGGGCGCCGGACTGGTCGGCCGACTCCGAGGAGTACGAACCGCCGGAGACGGTGCCGGCACCCGAGGCGGCGGCCGGAGCGGCAGCGCCCTCGGCAGCGGCCTGCTCGTCGGCCTCGCGGGACTTGATGACCTGCGCCTGGTGCTGCTCGAAGCGCTGCTGCGCCTCGGCGTACTGGCGCTCCCACTCCTCGCGCTGCTTCTCGTAGCCCTCGAGCCAGTCGTTGGCCTCGGGGTCGAAGCCCTCGGGGTAGATGTAGTTGCCCTGGTCGTCGTAGGACGCGGCCATGCCGTACAGGGTCGGGTCGAACTCGACCACGGACGGGTCGGCACCGAAGGACTCGTTGGCCTGCTTCAGCGAGAGGCTGATGCGACGACGCTCGAGGTCGATGTCGATGACCTTGACGAAGATCTCGTCGTTGACCTGGACGACCTGCTCCGGGATCTCCACGTGGCGCTCGGCCAGCTCGGAGATGTGGACCAGGCCCTCGATGCCCTCGTCGACGCGCACGAACGCACCGAAGGGAACGAGCTTGGTGACCTTACCCGGGACGACCTGACCGATCTGGTGGGTCCGGGCGAACTGCTGCCACGGGTCTTCCTGGGTGGCCTTGAGCGACAGGGAGACGCGCTCGCGGTCCATGTCGACGTCGAGGACCTCGACGGTGACTTCCTGGCCGACCTCGACAACCTCGGACGGGTGGTCGATGTGCTTCCAGGAGAGCTCGGAGACGTGGACGAGACCGTCGACGCCACCCAGGTCCACGAAGGCACCGAAGTTGACGATGGAGGAGACGACGCCGGAGCGCACCTGACCCTTCTGGAGGGTGGTGAGGAAGGTCTGGCGGACCTCGCTCTGGGTCTGCTCCAGCCAGGCACGGCGGGACAGGACCACGTTGTTGCGGTTCTTGTCCAGCTCGATGATCTTGGCCTCGAGCTCCTTGCCCACGTAGGGCTGGAGGTCGCGGACGCGGCGCATCTCGACCAGGGAGGCCGGGAGGAAGCCACGGAGGCCGATGTCGAGGATGAGACCACCCTTGACGACCTCGATGACGGTACCGGTGACGATCCCGTCCTCTTCCTTGATCTTCTCGATGGTGCCCCAGGCGCGCTCGTACTGGGCGCGCTTCTTCGAGAGGATCAGGCGACCTTCCTTGTCCTCCTTCTGGAGAACCAGGGCCTCGATCTCGTCGCCGACCTTGACGACCTCGTTCGGGTCGACGTCGTGCTTGATCGAGAGCTCGCGGGAGGGGATCACACCCTCGGTCTTGTAACCGATGTCGAGCAGGACCTCGTCCCGGTCGACCTTCACGATGACGCCGTCGACGATGTCGCCGTCGTTGAAGTACTTGATCGTCTCGTCGATCGCGGCGAGGAAGGCTTCCTCGTTACCGATGTCGTTGACCGCAACCTGCGGGGTGGTGGCGGTGGTCTCGGTGCTGCTCGTCATGTGGGAAAGGGCTCCGGTACGGACATTGAAGTCGTAGGTACTGCTACGCCGTGGGCCGGTATCGCACCGCCGAAGCCGGACAGCCTTGGAGGCGCAGTTTCCGTAACGAGTCCGAAGACCCGATAGAAAACCGGAAGCGCCTCGACAACCGAGGGGACATACAACAAGTGCGAGCGCGACCTGCTCCGTCTGAGGCGCGCAGGCTCGCAGCGCAACTTGTAGCATACGGGGGCAGCCGGACACGGTCAATGCGCGAAGGCGCACACCCGGGATGAAATACCCGAAATCCGGCACAACTCAGGTTGTGCGAGGCCACGAGGGCCCCGCGACACCCCGTAGCGCCACGCCCGGGCCCCCGGAAGGACCCCGGCGAAATCCCGGCCGAGCGCCGCCGGACCCCGCGGCGACACGCTCCGGAGGGGACCTGTAAAGATCGAAAGACCTATTCAAGATCAAGAACCGCTCACCGCGGTTCCCTGGCCGAGGGCGCGACCGTCGAGATGACCCAAGAGTACGAGCCGGAAGCGACCCGCCGTGAGAGCGGCGGGACGGAGAGCAGCCGGGCCAGCCGCGGCTGGTGGGACCGCAACGCCGACGAGTACCAGAGCGAGCACGGCGGCTTCCTCGGCGACGACCGCTTCGTCTGGGGGCCCGAGGGCCTGGACGAGGCGGAGGCCGCGCTGCTGGGCCCGGCGAGCGGCCTCAGGGGCCTGGCCGTCCTGGAGATCGGCGCGGGCGCGGCCCAGTGCGCGCGCTGGCTGGCCGCCCAGGGCGCCCGCCCCGTGGCCCTGGACCTCTCCCACCGGCAGCTGCAGCACGCCCTGCGGATCGGCGCGGACTTCCCCCTGGTCGAGGCCGACGCCGGCGCGCTGCCCTTCGCGGACGGCTCCTTCGACCTGGCCTGCTCCGCCTACGGAGCGGTGCCGTTCGTCGCCGATCCGGTACAGGTGATGCGCGAGGTGCGCAGGGTGCTGCGGCCCGGCGGCCGCTGGGTCTTCTCCGTCACGCACCCCATCCGCTGGGCCTTCCCCGACGAGCCCGGCCCGGAGGGTCTGTCCGTCGCCGCCTCCTACTTCGACCGCACCCCTTATGTGGAGCAGGACGAGAACGGCCGGGCCGTCTATGTGGAGCACCACCGCACGCTCGGCGACCGGGTGCGCGACGTGGTCGCCGCCGGCTTCCGCCTGGTCGACCTGGTCGAACCGGAATGGCCGGCCTGGAACACCCAGGAGTGGGGCGGCTGGTCCCCCCTGCGCGGCCATCTGATCCCCGGCACGGCGATCTTCGTCTGCGAGCGCGACTGACACCGGGCCGCGGGGCCGCGCCGGGCCTCGGCGAGACTTGATCCCGTGATCCGCACCGAGGCCCTCGACCACCTGCCCGTACGCACCGCCCTGCCCGCGCTCACCCGTGCGCTGGACGACAGCGGCGCCGCCGTCCTGTGCGCGCCGCCCGGCACGGGCAAGACGACCCTGGTGCCGCTGGTCCTCGCCGGGCTCGTGGCGGCCGGCGATGGGGGCCCCGCGCCCGTACGCCGTGTGGTGGTCGCCGAGCCGCGCCGGATCGCGGCACGGGCCGCGGCCCGCCGCATGGCGTGGCTGCTGGGCGAGGAGGTGGGCGGCGCCACCGGCCGGGTGGGCTTCACCGTGCGCGGGGAGCGCCGGGCGGGGCCCGCGACCGTGGTCGAGGTGGTCACGACCGGTGTGCTGCTGCAGCGCCTGCAGCGCGATCCTGAGCTGGCCGGAGTCGACGTCGTGGTGCTCGACGAGTGCCACGAGCGGCATCTGGACGCCGACACGGCCGCGGCGTTCCTGCTGGACGTACGCGCCGCCCTGCGCCCCGAGCTGCGGCTGGTGGCCGCCTCGGCCACCACGGACGCCGAGGGCTGGGCGCGGCTGCTGGGCGGCGCGCCCGTGGTGCGGGCGCAGGGCGTCTCGCACCCGGTGGACGTGGTGTGGGCGCCGCCGGAGCGGGCGGTGCGGCCGCCGCACGGGATGCGCGTGGACCCCGTGCTGCTGGAGCACGTGGCCGCGGTGGTGCGGCGGGCGCTGCGCGAGCGCGACGGCGACGTGCTGTGCTTCCTGCCCGGTGTGGGCGAGATCGGGCGGGTGGCGGGCCTGCTGGGCGGGCCCGGGGCGCTGGGCGGCGCCGAGGTGCTGCAGGTGCACGGCAGGGCGCCGGCGGCCGTGCAGGACGCGGTGCTCGCCGGTGGCGGCGGTGCGCGGCGGGTGGTGCTGGCGACGTCGGTGGCGGAGTCGAGCCTGACGGTGCCGGGGGTGCGGATCGTGGTGGACGCGGGCCTGGCCCGGGAGCCGCGCATGGACCACGCCCGGGGGCTGAGCGCGCTCACGACCGTACGGGCGTCGCGGGCCGCGGCCCGCCAGCGTGCGGGGCGTGCGGGCCGTGAGGCGCCGGGAGTGGTGTTCCGCTGTTGGTCGGAGGCCGACGAGGTGCGGCTGCCGGCGTTCCCCGCCGCGGAGATCACGGTCGCGGACCTGACGGCGTTCGCCCTGCAGGCGGCCTGCTGGGGCGATCCCGACGCGTCCGGTCTCGCGCTGCTCGACGCCCCGCCTGCCGGCGCGCTGGCCGCGGCCCGTGCGGTGCTGGCGGCCACGGGCGCGACCGGCCCGGACGGGCGCCCCACGGACCGGGGCCGGCGCATGGCCCGGCTGGGGGTGCACCCCCGTCTGGCGCGCGCCCTCCTGGACGGAGCGCACGAGGTCGGCGCGCGCCGCGCGGCCGAGGTCGTGGCGCTGCTCAGCGAGGAACCGCCCCGGGAGTACGGCGACGACCTGGCCGCCGCCTGGAGGGCTGCCCGGCGCGGCGGCGACGCCTACGCGGCGCGCTGGCGCACCGAGGCCCGCCGCCTGGAGAGCGCGGTGCGGGGCGTCGCGGGCGACGGTTCGGACGGGGCGACGGGTGAAGGCCATGACCGCACCGGGGCCGCACAGGCCGACGACGCCGTCGCCGGGCTGATCGCGGCGCTGGCGTTCCCCGAGCGGGTGGCGCGCTCGCGCGGGGAGGGCTCGTATCTGATGGTGTCGGGGACGGGCGCCGAGCTGGGCGAGGGCTCGCGGCTGCGCAGTGCGCGGTGGCTGGCGGTCGCCGTGGCGGACCGGCCGGTGGCGGCCGCGTCGGCGCGGGTGCGGCTGGGCGCGGTGATCGACGAGGGCACGGCGCGGGCCGCGGCCGGGGCGCTGTTCGCCGAGGGCGAGGAGGTGCGCTGGTCGGAGGAGCGGCGCGATGTCGTGGCGCGCCGGGTGACGCGGCTGGGGGCGGTGGAGCTGGCCACGAGCACGCTGACCTCGCCGGACCGGGCGCTGGTGCGTACGGCACTGCTGGAGGGGCTGCGGCGCGAGGGGCTCGGTCTGCTGCGCTGGAGTGCGGAGGCCGAGGGGCTGCGGCAGCGTCTGGCGTTCTTGCACCGGGAGCTGGGCGAGCCGTGGCCACAGGTGTCGGACGAGGCGCTGCTGGCGCGTACGGACGAGTGGCTGGGCCTGGAGCTGGACCGGGCGCGCAGGCGCGCCGACCTGGAGCGGGTGAACGCCGGTACGGCCCTGGAGCGGCTGCTTCCGTGGGCGAGCGGGGACGCGGCGCGTCTGGAGGAGCTGGCGCCGGAGCGTCTGGAGGTGCCGAGCGGCTCCCGGATCCGGGTGGACTACGCCGGTGAGCAGCCCGTTCTGGCCGTCAAGCTGCAGGAGCTCTTCGGGCTGCGGCAGACGCCGCGCCTGGCGGGCGGCCGGGTTCCCGTGCTCGTCCACCTGCTGTCGCCGGCGGGCAGGCCCGCGGCGGTCACGGCGGATCTGGCGTCGTTCTGGCAGGACGGCTACCGCTCCGTGCGGGCCGAGCTGCGCGGCCGCTACCCCAAGCACCCCTGGCCCGAGGATCCGTCCACGGCCGTGGCGACGCGGCGCACCAACGCACGCCGCCCGTAGGACGTGCGCCCCGGGCGCGCGGGTGCGGCGTGCGCGCCCGGGTGGCGGTGTCCTGCCCTGTCAGGGGAGGTAGCGCTCGACCGCCGCGGCCCCCTCCTCCTCCATCAGGCGCTTGGCCCTCTCGATCCGTTCCGGTGTCACGTCGCGACCGGAGGCCATGACCAGGTCTTCGGGGTCGAAGGGCCGCTCGCCACCGGTGTACAGCCGGCGCGGCCGGGACGTGGTGGACGCGTCCTCGGGACTCTCCTTCACGGCGAGCCTCCTCTGCTCAGCGACCCCTCGTCGGGGGTCGGCCGTTCGGGTTTCCCTCCATCGTGTGCCACGTTCGCGGCGAGCGCACGACGATCTCGGGCCTCGAGGACGAGGGAGAGGGACAGCAGCGCGCCGCCGAGCGTCACGAAGCCCCAGGGGAGGTAGGCGGTGAGCAGCAGGACCAGCTGGCGCTGCGACTTCACCAGCGCGACCGTGTCCTCGACGTAGTCGGGCCGCATCTTCACATGGCCGGCGAAGGCGGTGATCGGCTTCTTGTCCGGCCGGCCGGTCCAGCGCATCTCCTCGCGGTGGTCCTCCTCGCCGTTGACGGGCGCGCCGGTGGTGGGGTCGACCCAGAACATGCGCCGGGTGGCGTACCAGCGCTCCAGGCCGAGCTGGCGGACGGTGTCGGGGGTGATGCCCAGCGGCAGGGTGCGGGGCAGGGGGACCTTGGTCCAGGGGATGGTCTGCTCGAAGTAGTAGACCTTCAGGCCGTGGAAGGTGCGGGTGCCCTTGTAGTGGATGGGCGCGGAGGTGCGGGTCATCAGGTCGAAGTAGCGGTAGTCGCGCTTTTCGACGAGGAAGGGCCACTTGTACTGGATGCCGTCGCGGCGCACCGGGGTGCCGTCGACGTGTTCGCCGCCCGCGTGAACGGGCTGCTGGCTGTGGGCGTCGAAGACGTAGCGCTCGGGTATCCGCGAGATCATGGCGCCGTCGGGGCCGGCGGCGTAGGAGAGGCCGTCCCAGACGACGACGTCGCGGCCGGTCGCGGTCTTGACCTTGCGGGCCTGCTCCACGTTGCCCTTGAGGGTCTGCACCATGGTGAGGCGGGAGACCTTCTTCGGGGTGAGCGTGGCGTAGTCGATGAGGGTGGCGTCCTTCGCCTCCAGGACGGCCGTCTGGTAGCGGCCGGCGGGGACCTTGGCCAGGCGGGGGAAGGCGTACCAGCGCAGCAGTGGCGACAGGGCGGTGAAGAACACCGCGAGGGCCAGCAGCACCAGGCTCGCTCTGCGGCGCATGAGGGGCCTCCCGGCTACGGGTGTGCGGGGGCGGTGGACAGCAGGGGCTCGGGCGAGGTCTCGCCTTCGGGCGGGCCGATGGCCGTGACGGTGAGGACCAGGGCGAGGGCCGCGGCCAGTCCGATGGCCGCGGCGGCCAGTGCGCGCATGCGTAGCCTCCTGGCAGCGTTCCCCGGATGTGACGAGGCGTCAGGAATGGGCACGGTAGCAACGCACACCGCGGATGAGAACCACACCGCCGACCACAACCGCACCGGCCCTCCTCCCCCCTCGGCTCACCGAAGGGAAAGAAGGGCCGGTCAACGCGTACGAGTCCGCAAACCGGACCCCGCGGGCGATCAGTGCGCGGCGGACTCCCAGTCCCGGCCGACACCCACCGACACATCCAGCGGGGCACGCAGCTCGACGGCACCGGCCATCTCACGGCGGACCAGCGCCTCGACCTTCTCGCGCTCACCCGGCGAGATCTCCAGCACGATTTCGTCGTGCACCTGGAGCAGCATCCGGGACGTGAGCGTCTCGGCCGCCAGGGCCTCGCCCACCCGCAGCATCGCGATCTTGACGATGTCCGCGGCAGTGCCCTGGATCGGAGCGTTCAGCGCCATCCGCTCCGCCATCTCACGACGCTGACGGTTGTCGCTGTTGAGGTCGGGCAGATAACGACGACGGCCGAGCATCGTCTCGGTGTAACCCGTGGCACGGGCCTCCTCGACCACACGCTGCAGATAGTCGCGCACCCCGCCGAACCGCTCGAAGAACGTGTCCATCAGACGACGCGCCTCATCGGGCGCGATGTTCAGCTGCTGCGAGAGCCCGAACGCCGACAGACCGTAGGCCAGACCGTACGACATGGCCTTGATCTTGCGGCGCATCTCCGCGTCGACCTCGCCCTTGGCGACGCCGAACACCTGGGAGGCCACCGTGGTGTGCAGGTCCTCACCCGACGCGAACGCCTCGATCAGACCCTCGTCCTCGGACAGGTGCGCCATGACCCGCAGCTCGATCTGGCTGTAGTCCGCCGTCATCAAGGACTCAAAGCCCTCACCGACGACGAAACCACGACGGATCGCACGACCCTCGTCCGTACGCACCGGAATGTTCTGCAGGTTCGGATCCGTGGACGACAGCCGGCCCGTCGCCGCCACCGTCTGGTTGAAGGTGGTGTGGATCCGCCCGTCGGGAGCGATCGCCTTGATCAAACCCTCGACCGTGGAACGCAGCTTGGACTGCTCCCGGTGCCGCAGCATGATCACCGGAAGCTCGTTCTCCGTCTGCGCGGCCAGCCAGGCCAGAGCGTCGGCGTCCGTGGTGTAACCGGTCTTCGTCTTCTTCGTCTTCGGCAGGCCCAGCTCCCCGAAGAGAACCTCCTGCAGCTGCTTGGGCGAGCCCAGATTGAACTCACGGCCCGCCGCCGCGTGCGCCTCGAGCACCGCCTGCTGCACCGCCGCCGCGAACTGCTGCTCCATCCGCTCCAGCCAGCCACGGTCCGCGGCGATGCCCGAGCGCTCCAGGTCGGAGAGCACCGCACTGGTCGGCAGCTCCACATCGGTGAGCAGATCCGCCGCACCCACCTCCCGCACCCGGCCCTCGAACGCGCCACCGAGGTCCAGGACCGTACGGGCCCGGCCCATCAGGGCGTCCGCCTCGGCCTGCTCGTCCGCGCCGAACGCCAGCTGCCCGTCACCGGCGGCGGCCGTGGCCAGCTCCCGGCCCAGGTACTCCACCGACAGCGTGTCCAGGGCGAACGAACGACGGCCCGGCTTGACCAGATACGCGGCCAGGGCCGTGTCCATCGTCACGCCCTCCACCGGCCAGCCGTGCTCGGCGAAGACCCGCATCGCGGCCTTCGCGTCGTGCATCACCTTCGGCCGCGCCGGGTCGGCGACCCACGCGGCGAACGCCCGCTCGTCGGCCTCGTCCAGCTCCGCCGGATCGAACCAGGCCGCCGGACCCTCGCCCGTCGCCAGCGCGATCTCCGCGACCCGGCCCGCGCCCTGCGCCCAGGTGTCGGTGATCGCCACACCCAGCGGGCCCGTACCGTGCCCGGCCAGCCACGGCGCCAGCTCACCCGCACCCAGCACCACGCCGTCCACCTCGGCACCCGCCTCCGGGGCCGCCTCCTCGGACGACTCCCCACCCGGGTCCGCGGCCAGCAGCCGGTCCCGCAGCCCCTGGTTGCGGATCTCCAGCTGCTCCAGGAACGCCACCAGCGCCAGCCGGTCGAACGCCTGGCGCTCCAGGTCGTCCGGGTGCGTGGACAGCTTCACGTCCCGCACCATCTCGGTCAGCCGGCGGTTGAGCTTCACCGCCTCCAGGTGATCCCGCAGGTTCTGCCCGGCCTTGCCCTTGACCTCGTCCACCCGCTCGACCAGCTCCGCGAACGAACCGAACTGGTTGATCCACTTCGCGGCCGTCTTCTCACCCACGCCCGGGATGCCCGGCAGGTTGTCCGACGGGTCGCCGCGCAGCGCCGCGAAGTCCGGATACTGCTGCGGCGAGAGGCCGTACTTCTCCACGACCTTCTCCGGCGTGAAACGCGTCAGCTCCGAGACGCCCTTCGTCGGATACAGCACCGTCACCGCATCGGTGATCAGCTGGAAGGAGTCACGGTCACCGGTGACGATCGCGACCTCGAAACCCTCCGCCTCCGCCTCCGTGGCCAGCGTCGCGATCACGTCGTCGGCCTCGAAGCCGTCGACCGCGAACCGCCGCACGTTCATCGTGTCGAGCATCTCGCCGATCAGCGCGACCTGCCCCTTGAACTCGTCCGGGGTCTTCGAACGCGTCGCCTTGTACTCCGGGAACTCCTCCGAGCGCCACGTCTTGCGCGACACGTCGAACGCCACCGCGAAATGCGTAGGCCGCTCGTCACGCAGCGTATTGGCCAGCATCGACGCGAAGCCGTACACCGCGTTCGTCGGCTGACCACCCGAAGTGGTGAAGTTCTCCGCGGGCAGCGCGAAGAACGCCCGGTACGCCATGGAGTGCCCGTCCATCAACAACAGACGGGGCCGGCCTCCCTCCGCAGATGCCTCGGTGCCGGTCGGTTCGTTCGTCTTCGATGCCTTTGCTGCCACGCCCCCGATCCTGCCACGGCCCACTGACAAACCAGGCCACGCAGCCCTCGCCACCGTCGCTGTCGGACCCCCATGACAGGATCGGCACCGTACGCACACACCCGCGTACCACCGACCGCTCAAGGGGGAGCGAGATGGCAGGCAAGCCGCCCACCGGCGATCCCGTACAGGACGCACCCGACGTCACCGCCCCGCAGCACGCAGCCGCCGGCCTGCCCGCCATCGCCCACACGCTGCGCATCGCCCACGACCAGATGGGCGTCCGACGCACCGCCCTCACCCTCCTCAAGGTCAACCAGAAGGACGGCTTCGACTGCCCCGGCTGCGCCTGGCCCGAGCCCGACAAGCGCCACGCCGCCGAATTCTGCGAGAACGGCGCCAAGGCCGTCGCCGAGGAAGCCACCCTGCGCCGCGTCACCCCCGCCTTCTTCGCCGAGCACTCCGTGCCCTCGCTCGCCGACCGCAGCGGCTACTGGCTCGGCCAGCAGGGCCGCCTCACCCACCCCATGTACCTCGCCGAAGGCGCCGAGCACTACGAGCCGGTGACCTGGGAGCGGGCCTTCGACATCATCGCCGGCGAGCTCACCGCCCTCACCGGCCCCGACGAAGCCGTCTTCTACACCTCCGGGCGCACCAGCAACGAAGCCGCCTTCCTCTACCAGCTCTTCGCCCGCGAATTCGGCACCAACAACCTGCCCGACTGCTCCAACATGTGCCACGAGTCCTCCGGCTCCGCACTCACCGAGACCATCGGCATCGGCAAGGGCAGCGTCCTGCTCGAAGACCTCTACAAAGCCGACCTGATCATCGTCGCCGGACAGAACCCCGGCACCAACCACCCCCGTATGCTCAGCGCCCTGGAAAAGGCCAAGGCCGGCGGCACGAAGATCATCACGGTCAACCCGCTCCCCGAAGCGGGCATGGAACGCTTCAAGAACCCCCAGCACGCCCGCGGCCTCATCGGCGGCGGCACCCCCCTCACCGACCTCTTCCTGCAGATCCGCCTCGGCGGCGACCAGGCCCTCTTCCGCCTCCTCAACAAACTCGTCCTCGACACCGAAGGCGCCCTCGACACCGCCTTCATCGACGAGCACACCCACGGCTTCGAGGACTTCGCACGCGCCGCCCGCACCGCCGACTGGGACCAGACCCTGCGCGCCACCGGCCTGCGCCGCGAAGAGATCGAAACCGCCCTGCGCATGGTCCTCGCCTCCCGGCGCACCGTCGTGTGCTGGGCCATGGGCCTCACCCAGCACAAACACGCCGTCCCCACCATCCGGGAAGTCGTCAACTTCCTCCTCCTGCGCGGCAACATCGGCCGCCCCGGCGCCGGCGTCTGCCCCGTACGCGGCCACAGCAACGTCCAGGGCGACCGCACCATGGGCATCTTCGAACGCCCCTCCACCGCGTTCCTCGACGCCCTGCAGAAGGAATTCGGCTTCGCCCCGCCCCGCGCCCACGGACTCGACGTCGTACGCGCCATCCGCGCCCTGCGCGACGGACAGGCCAAGGTCTTCTTCGCCATGGGCGGCAACTTCGTCTCCGCCACCCCCGACACCGACGTCACCGAGGCAGCCGTCCGCCGCGCCCGCCTGACCGTCCACGTCTCCACCAAGCTCAACCGCTCACACGTGATCACCGGCGCACGGGCCCTGATCCTGCCCACCCTCGGCCGCACCGAACGCGACCGCCAGCACAGCGGCGAGCAATTCGTCACCGTCGAGGACTCCATGGGCATGGTGCACGCCTCACGCGGCCGCCTCGCACCCGCCGGCCCCCAGCTGCTGTCCGAACCCGCCATCGTCTGCCGCCTCGCCCGCCGCGTCCTCGGCCCCACCAGCACCACACCCTGGGAAGAGTTCGAGAAGGACTACGCCACCGTCCGCGACCGCATCGCCCGCGTCATTCCCGGCTTCGAGGACTTCAACGCCCGCGTCGCCCGCCCCGGCGGCTTCACCCTCCCCCACGCCCCCCGCGACAGCCGCACCTTCCCCACCAAGACCGGCAAGGCCAACTTCACCGCCGCCGACGTCGAACACCCCCACGTACCCGAAGGCCGCCTGCTGCTGCAGACCCTGCGCTCGCACGACCAGTACAACACCACCATCTACGGCCTCGACGACCGCTACCGCGGCATCAAGAACGGCCGCCGCGTCGTCCTCCTCCACCCCGACGACGCCGCCGCCCACGGCCTCGCCGACGGCTCCTACGCCGACCTCGTCAGCGAATGGACCGACGGCAGCGAACGCCGCGCACCCGGCTTCCGCGTCGTGCACTACCCCACCGCACGCGGCTGCGCCGCCGCCTACTACCCCGAGACCAACGTCCTGGTCCCCCTGGACCACACGGCCGACACCAGCAACACCCCGGCCAGCAAGTCCCTCGTCATCAGGCTCGAGCCCCGGACCGACCACGACAGTTGACGCCGAAGCGGTCCAGCTGAAAAAACTTTCACCACACAACGACCAAAGGTGATCGGAGCCACGACGCATGGGCGAGCACAGCAAGACCACGTTCCCGCAGGACATCCTCGACCAGTGGGCCGACAGCGGGCTCGACCTCGGCGCCCTCTTCTCCGCGGGACACCTCGGCGAGCGCATGAGCGTCCACGTCGTCGAGGCCTCCCCCGAGCGCGTCGTCGCCACCATGCCCGTCGAAGGCAACACCCAGCCCTACGGCCTCCTCCACGGCGGCGCCTCCGCCGTCCTCGCCGAAACCATCGGCTCCGTCGGCGCCATGCTCCACGCCGGCCCCGGCCGCATCGCCGTGGGCGTGGACCTCAACTGCACCCACCACCGCGGAGTCCGCTCCGGACTGGTCACCGGCACCGCCACCCCCGTCCACCGCGGACGCACCACCGCCACCTACGAGATCGTCATCACCGACGAGCAGGACAAGCGCGTGTGCTCCGCCCGCCTCACCTGCCTCATCCGCGCGGCCGCCGACACCACCCCCGCCGCCTGAGAAAACCCACCGCACCACCCCACCGATGCCGCCCCCGGAACGCTTCCGGGGGCGGCATCGGTCTACTCAGCGCGACCCATACGCTCAACTCTGTTAAACAAACGCCCCCGAGTGACCTGCGGCATAACAAGACAGTCACATCATGGCCTGCACCTCTGCCCCTTAGTGCCGCACACCCCTAGAGTCACGGCCATTCACCACCCCGCCGGGCGGTTCGCACAAGGACTCTCCGCACCTCTCGAATTTCCCGTTCCGCCTTGCCTTCCTCCCGCCCGGCGGCGATACGGCACCTCCGCAGCGAGGGCCTCGCCAGGGAAAGGAAGCACCGTGCGACACCATTCCTTGCTCATCCTCACCACCGCGATCACCGCGGGAGCCCTCACCCTCAGCGCCTGCGGATCACGCGACGGCGACGGGGACAAAGACACCGACTCGGGCCGGAAGACCACCGTCACCATCGGCCTCGACGCCCCACTGACCGGCGACCTCTCCGCACTCGGCCAGGGAATCAAAAACTCCGCCCACCTCGCCGTCACCAACGCCAACAAAGCCAAAGAAGTCCCCGGCGTAACCTTCGAACTGACCCCCCTCGACGACCAGGCCCAACCCACATCCGGCCAGCAGAACGCCACCAAACTCGCCGGCGACAAAAAAGTCCTCGGCATCGTCGGCCCCCTCAACTCCAGCGTCGCCCAGTCCATGCAGCAGGTCGCCCAGGCCAACAACGTCGCCCTCATATCCCCCGCCAACACCACCCCCGACCTCACCCAGGGCAAGGACTGGAAACAGGACAACCGCAAACGCCAGTTCAGCACCTACTTCCGCACCGCCACCACCGACGAGATCCAGGGTGCCTTCGGCGGCCAGTACGCCTACGAACAGATCAAAGCCAAAACGGTCTACGTCATCGACGACCAGAAAACCTACGGCGTCGGCCTCGCCGCAGCCTTCTCCACCAAATTCACCTCCCTCGGCGGAAAAGTCACCGGCACCGAGCACGTCAACCCGGAAGACCGCGACTTCAAAGCCATCGTCTCCAAAGTGAAGACCGCCAACCCCGATCTCGTCTTCTACGGCGGCGAATACCCCGCCGCAGCACCCCTCAGCCAGCAACTCAAGGACGGCGGCGTCAAAGCACCCCTCATGGGCGGCGACGGCATGTACAGCGGCGACTACATCACCCTCAACAAAAAGTCCGCAGGCGACTACGCCACCTCCGTCGGCAAGCCCGTCGAACAACTCGACTCCGCCAAGAAATTCATCGCCGACTACAAGGCCGCCGGATACAAGGACCGCTACGAGGCCTACGGCGGCTCCACCTACGACGCCACCTGGGCCATCATCCAAGCCGTAAAGACCGTCGTCGCCGACAACGGCGGAAAACTCCCCGACAACGCCCGCACCAAGGTCGTCGAAGCCCTCAACAAGGTCAAGTTCGACGGCGTCACCGGCCCCGTCTCCTTCGACCAGTACGGCGACACCACCAACACCATGATCACCGCATACCAGGTCGACTCCGCCGCATGGAAAGCCCGCCACAGCGCCGAATACAAGCGCTGACCCCCACACACCCGCACACCACGCACCACACCCACCGGCCGGGCCGTACGAACCGACCACCCACCCCGCACGGCCCGCGCCGACCGCCCGCACCCCTTCCCATCCCACGGAGGCCCGGCGGTGCACGAACTGCCGCAACAGCTGGCGAACGGACTCATCCTCGGCGCGATGTACGGACTCATCGCGATCGGCTACACGATGGTCTACGGCATCGTCCAGCTCATCAACTTCGCCCACGGCGAGATCTTCATGGTCGGCGGCTTCGGCGCACTGACCGCCCACCTCATCCTCCCCGACAGCACCGGCCTGCTCCTCGCCCTCCCCCTCATGATCCTCGGCGGCATCATCGCCGCCACCGCCGTCGCCGTCACCGCCGAACGCTTCGCATACCGCCCCCTGCGCGGCGCACCCCGCCTCGCCCCCCTCATCACCGCCATCGGCCTGTCCATCGCCCTCCAGCAAGCCATCTGGAAGTGGTACCCCGACGCCAAGAAGGCCCGCGTCTTCCCCCAGTTCAAAGGCGAATCCCTCGACATCCTCGGCGCCACCGTCCAACGAGGAGAAATCTTCCTCCTCATCGCCGCACCCCTGTGCATGACCGCCCTCGGCCTCTTCGTCGCCAAAACCCGCACCGGCCGCGGCATGCAAGCCACCGCACAGGACCCCGACACCGCCAAACTCATGGGGATCAACACCGACCGCATCATCGTCATCGCCTTCGCCATCGGCGCCGCCTTCGCCGCCATCGCCGCCGTCGCCCACGGCCTCAAATACGGCCAAGTCGACTTCCGCATGGGCTTCATCACCGGCCTCAAAGCCTTCACCGCAGCCGTCCTCGGCGGCATCGGCAACATCTACGGCGCCATGCTCGGCGGCGTCGTCCTCGGCGTCGCGGAAGCCCTCGCCACCGGCTACATCGAGGAGATCCCCGGCATGACCCAATTCGGCGGCGGCTCCTGGAAGGACGTCTGGGCCTTCGTCCTCCTCATCCTCGTCCTGCTGCTCAGGCCACAAGGCCTGCTCGGCGAACGCGTCGCGGATCGGGCGTGATCACCATGACCGACACCCACCCCACCCCCCACCCACACCACGCCCTCATACCCCTGCCCCCCAACACCGCCCGCCTCCTCGCCATCACCGGCGCCACCCTCACCATCGCCTCCACCTTCACCGCCTGGACCTGGACCACCAAATTCCCCGGCAACCTCACCGTCACCGGATACCCGGGCGGCCTCCAGACCATCACCCTCGCCGGCGCCCTCCTCACCCTCCTCCACACCATCGCCGGACACGGCACCCCCGGCCTGCGCTGGCTCACCCCCGCCGGCGCCACCGCACCCACCCTCCTCCTCGCCCTCGGCACCTTCGCCACCACCTGGTACACCCTCGGCGCCATCGCCATCGACCTCGGCGGCCTCGCCAACCTCGAACCCGGCGGCTACCTCGCCGGAACGAGCACCCTCCTCACCCTCGCCGCGGTCCTCGCCCTCCCACCCGACCACCCCTACGACGACCACAACGGCACCCGGCCACCCACCCCCTGGCACCGCCTCCGCCACACCCTCACCACCCACCGACCACCCCGCCCCACCCCCCTCCCCACCTGGGCCGAAATCCTCATCATCGCCACCGCCTTCGGCCTCGGCCTCTACCTCTTCAGCTACGGCATCGACACCGAATACGGCGAACTCTTCGTCGGCTACCTCCTCCTGACCGGCTGCGCCCTCGCCGCCATCGGCCGATCCGGACTCACCACCCGCCTCACCACCCTCACCGCCAAACACCGCAACACCACACTCACCACCGCCTTCGTCGCCGCCGCCTGCTTCCCCCTCACCCAGACCAACGACGCCTACACCAACCTCGCCACCAGCATCCTGATCTTCGCCACCGTCGCCCTCGGCCTCAACGTCGTCGTCGGCCTCGCCGGCCTCCTCGACCTCGGCTACGTCGCCTTCCTCGGCGTCGGCGCCTACGCCGCCGCCCTCGTCTCCGGCTCCCCCGAATCCGCCATCGGCGTCCACTTCCCCTTCTGGGCCGCCGTCCTCACCGGCATCGCCGCCTCACTCGTCTTCGGCGTCCTCATCGGCGCACCCACCCTCCGACTCCGCGGCGACTACCTCGCCATCGTCACCCTCGGATTCGGCGAAATCTTCCGCATCACCATGCTCAACCTCAACGGCAAAACCGGCCCCGACATCACCAACGGCGCCATGGGAATCCCCAACATCCCCGAACTCAACATCCTTGGATTCAACTTCGGAAAAACACACGACATCCTCGGCACCCCCATCGGCCGATTCGGCAACTACTACCTCCTCATGCTCCTCGCCACCATCGTCGTCGTCCTCGTCTTCCGCCGCGCCACCGAATCCCGCATCGGCCGCGCCTGGATCGCCATCCGCGAGGACGAAACCGCCGCCACCGCCATGGGCATCAACGCCTTCCGGCTCAAACTCCTCGCCTTCGCCCTCGGCGCCGCGCTCGCCGGACTCGCCGGCACCATCCAGGCCCACGTCATCACCACGGCCACCCCCGACCAATACCAATTCGCCGGCACCGTACCCCCCAACTCCGCATTCCTCCTCGCCGCCGTCATCCTCGGCGGCATGGGCACCATCACCGGACCCATCGTCGGAGCAGCCCTGCTCTACCTCATACCGAGCAAAATGGACTTCATGCAGGACTACCAACTCCTGCTCTTCGGACTCGCCCTCATCCTCCTCATGCGATTCCGGCCCGAAGGCCTCGTCGCCGACCGCAGAAAACAACTCGAATTCCACGAACACGAGGACACCACCCCGGCCGGCGGCGCATCCCTCACCAAGGCGGAGGCGTAACCACCATGACGACCACCGCCACACCCAACCCGCCCACCACGCCCACCACGCCCGTACTCACCGCCACCGGCGTCACCATGCGCTTCGGCGGACTCACCGCCGTCCGCACCGTCGACCTCACCGTCGGACACCGCGAAATCGTCGGCCTCATCGGACCCAACGGCGCCGGAAAAACCACCTTCTTCAACTGCCTCACCGGCCTCTACACACCCACCGAAGGCACCGTCACCTATCAGGGCAACACCCTCCCGCCCAAACCCCACCTCGTCACCCAGGCAGGAATCGCCCGCACCTTCCAGAACATCCGCCTCTTCCCCAACATGACCGTCCTCGAAAACGTCCTCGTCGGCCGCCACACCCGCACCAAAGAAGGCCTCTTCTCCGCCCTCCTCCGCGGCCCCGGATTCCACCGCGCCGAACGAGCCTCCGAAGAACGCGCCATGGAACTCCTCACCTTCACCGACCTCGCCCCCAAACGCGACCACCTCGCCCGCAACCTCCCCTACGGAGAACAACGCAAGCTCGAAATCGCCCGCGCCCTCGCCAGCGACCCCGGACTCCTCCTCCTCGACGAACCCACCGCCGGAATGAACCCCCAGGAAACCCGCGCCACCGAAACACTCGTCCGCGCCATCAGGGAAAAAGGCACAGCCGTCCTCGTCATCGAGCACGACATGCGCTTCATCTTCAACCTCTGCGACCGCGTCGCCGTCCTCGTCCAAGGCCAAAAACTCCTCGAAGGAACACCCGACACCGTCCAGGCCGACGAACGCGTCATCGCCGCCTACCTCGGCACACCCTTCGAAGGCGCACCCGGACAGGAAGAAATAGCCGAAGTCGAAGCCGCAGAAGCCACAGCCGAAGCCGCCACCACGGCGGAAACGGAGGGAGACCAGCGATGACCCCCCTCCTCGAAGTCGAAAACCTCCGCGTCGCCTACGGAAAAATCGAAGCCGTCAAAGGAATCTCCTTCACCGTCCACGCGGGCCAGGTCGTCACCCTCATCGGCACCAACGGCGCCGGCAAGACCACCACCCTGCGCACCCTCTCCGGCCTCCTCACCCCCACCACCGGCACCATCCGCTTCGACGGCAAACCCCTGGGCGGCGTCCCCGCCCACGAAATCGTCGCCCGCGGCCTCGCCCACTCCCCCGAAGGCCGCCGCATCTTCCCCCGCCTCACCATCGCCGAGAACCTCCAGCTCGGAGCGTTCCTCCGCAAGGACACCGACGCCATCGCCCACGACATCCGCCGCGCCTACGAGCTCTTCCCGATCCTCGGCGAACGCGCCACCCAGAAAGCCGGCACCCTCTCCGGCGGCGAACAACAAATGCTCGCCATGGGCCGCGCCCTGATGTCCCGCCCCAAACTCCTCATGCTCGACGAGCCCTCCATGGGCCTCTCCCCGATCATGATGCAGAAGATCATGGACACCATCGCCGAGCTCAAGGCCTCCGGCACCACCATCCTGCTCGTCGAACAGAACGCCCAGGCCGCCCTCACCCTCGCCGACCACGGCCACGTCATGGAGATCGGCAAGATCGTCCTCTCCGGCACCGGCACGGACCTCCTCCACGACGAATCCGTCCGCAAGGCCTACCTCGGCGAGGACTGACCCCGCACACGCAGAAGGGGCCCGCCGTCCATACGGACGCGGGCCCCTTCTCCTGCCAAGGACGACTACTGCTCCTTGGCCGCCTTCTTCTCCTTGGCGTCCTCGATGACCGCCTCGGCCACCTGCTGCATCGACAGCCTGCGATCCATCGACGTCTTCTGGATCCACCGGAACGCCGCCGGCTCGGTCAGCCCGTACTGCGTCTGCAGCACGCTCTTCGCCCGGTCGACGAGCTTCCGCGTCTCCAGCCGCTGGGAGAGGTCGGCGACCTCCTGCTCGAGGGCCTTCAGCTCCGTGAAGCGCGATACGGCCATCTCGATGGCCGGCACGACGTCGCTCTTGCTGAACGGCTTGACCAGGTAGGCCATGGCCCCGGCATCCCGGGCCCGCTCCACGAGGTCGCGCTGCGAGAACGCCGTGAGCATCAGGACGGGGGCGATCGACTCGGCCGCGATCCGCTCGGCGGCGGAGATCCCGTCGAGGACCGGCATCTTCACATCCAGGATCACCAGATCCGGCTTGTGCTCCCGCGCCAGCGCGACGGCCGTCTCACCGTCGCCCGCCTCGCCCACGACGGAGTAGCCCTCTTCTTCGAGCATCTCTTTGAGGTCGAGACGGATCAGGGCCTCGTCCTCGGCGATCACGACACGGGTGATGTTCGGAGGGGTGTGCTGCGGCTCGTCGTCGACGGGCGGCTGGGGCTCGGCGGCGGTCACGGGTCTCCTCAGTAGGACAGGTGCTGCTGCACGAGCCTACCTAGGTCATGTAGTTTTGAGCACAGAGGGGGTATAGACTTCCCTTGGATTGCAAGGCCCCGGTAGCCCAATTGGCAGCAGGCGATGGATTCAAAACCCATACAGTGTCGGTTCGAGTCCGACCCGGGGCACTTCACCTTCGATTCAAAGGCCGAGTAGCACCTCCAGCGGTTGCGATCTTCGCTCGCCGCGGTGAACATTCCTTCGAATCCTGTCTTCCGCGGCGGCTTCCGGCCACGTACTAGTCAGCCGGCTAACCCTTCGGCGAATCGTCCTCCCCGATGTGGTGCACCCGCACCAGGTTGGTCGTCCCCGCCACCCCCGGCGGGGACCCCGCCGTGATGATCACCATGTCTCCCTTGCGGCACCGGCCGATCCGCAGCAGGTACTCGTCGACCTGGTCGACCATCTCATCCGTCGTCTGGACCATCGGGCCCAGGAACGTCTCCACCCCCCACGTCAGATTCAGCTGCGACCGGGTCGCCGGCTCGGGCGTGAACGCCAGCAGCGGGATGGGCGACCGGTACCGCGACAGCCTCCGTACCGTGTCACCGGATTGAGTGAAGGCCACCAGGAATTTGGCGCCGAGGAAGTCGCCCATCTCGGCGGCGGCTCGGGCGACGGCACCGCCCTGGGTGCGGGGCTTGCTGCGCTCGGTCAGCGGGGGGAGGCCCTTGGCCAGGACGTCTTCCTCCGCCGCCATCACGATGCGGCCCATGGTCCTGACGGTCTCGATGGGGTACTTGCCGACGCTGGTCTCACCGCTGAGCATGACCGCGTCGGTGCCGTCGATGACGGCGTTGGCGACGTCGGAGGCCTCGGCCCTCGTGGGGCGGGAGGCGTCGATCATGGAGTCGAGCATCTGGGTCGCGACGATGACCGGCTTGGCGTTGCGCTTGGCGAGCTTGATCGCTCGCTTCTGCACGATCGGGACCGTTTCGAGGGGCATTTCGACGCCCAGGTCGCCGCGGGCGACCATGATGCCGTCGAAGGCGGCGACGATGCCGTCGAGGTTCTCGACGGCCTGGGGCTTTTCGATCTTGGCGATGACGGGAAGGCGGCGGCCTTCTTCGTCCATGACGCGGTGGACGTCGTCGATGTCGCGGGCGCTGCGGACGAAGGAGAGGGCAATGATGTCGGCGCCGGTGGTGATGGCCCAGCGGAGGTCTTCGACGTCCTTTTCGGAGAGGGCGGGGACGGAGACGGCGACGCCGGGGAGGTTCAGGCCCTTGTGGTCGGAGACCATGCCGCCTTCGAGGACGACGGTCCTGACGCGGGGGCCGTCGACGTCGGTGACTTCGAGGGTGACGCGGCCGTCGTCGACGAGGATGCGTTCGCCCTTGGTGACGTCGGCGGCGAGGCCGTCGTAGGTGGTGCCGCAGCAGTGGCGGTCGCCCTCGGTCTCCTCGACGGTGATGGTGAATTCGTCGCCGCGTTCAAGGAGTACGGGGCCTTCCCGGAAGCGGCCGAGGCGGATCTTCGGGCCTTGAAGGTCGGCGAGGATGCCGATGTTGCGGCCGGTTTCCTCTGCGGCCTTGCGCACCCGCTGGTACCGGGCCTCGTGATCGACGTAGGTGCCATGGCTGAGGTTGAAGCGGGCCACGTCCATGCCTGCTTCGACGAGTGCCTTGATCTGCTCGTACGAGTCGGTGGCGGGGCCCAGGGTGCAGACGATTTTCGCTCGGCGCATGGCACGACCTTATGACCTACTGGTGGGTAGAGAATTGGCCCCTCGCAACTCCCCAACGTCCGTTGGGTAAAAGCTTGTTGACACTTTGTGAAACGTGCAAGGGGCCGCTCTGATGAGCGCCTCGCGGTCCTCTCAGAGCACCGGTGGGCTCATCGTAAATCGGGCGTTGACTTGTGCGTAGACGGTCTGGCGCTGGGGTTCGAGGTCGAGTGCGGGGGCCGGGGCGGGGGCGCCGCCGTAGCCGGCGGTTCGCATCATTCCGCCGGGGGCGGGCGGTGGGTATCCGGGGAGGCCGGTGTTCTCGGCTCCGGTGTCGGCGAGTTCGACGACGGAGGTGAGTTCGGCGCCGAGTGCGGCGGCGTATTCGCGGGCGCGCTGGACGGCTTCGCGTACGGCTTGTTGGCGGGCGTCCCGGTGGGCGGGCGAGTCGGGACGCAGGGACCACCAGGGGCCGTCGACCTGGGTGAGGTCGAGTTCGGCGAGGCGGGTGGCGAGTTCGCCGAGGGCGGTGAAGTCGGCGAGTGTGGCGGTGAGATGGACGGTGCCGTGGTAGGCGCGGATGCGTTCGTTGCGGCCTCTATCGGTGAGCTGGGGGGTGATGGAGAAGCGTCCGGTCTCGAGTTTTTCGACGGCGGTGCCGTAGGACTTGAGGAGGTCGAGGACGTGGTTGTTGCGGTGGGTGAGGTCTTCGAGAGTGTTTCGGCGGTCGGTGCCGCGGGCGTTGACGGTGATGCCGATGCGGGCGATTTCGGGGTCGACCTCGAGGCGGGCTTCGCCGCGGACGGCGACGCGTGGGGTGTCGGGGGTGCCGTAGGGCAGGGGTGCGGGTGCCGGTGTGGTCATGGGTTCAGCGTCTCAGGTGGTGGTGATGTATTCGCAACCTTGTGAGGGTGTTGGGGGGTGTGGTTGCTGGGCCAGAATCTACGCGCGTTGGTTCTGATGATGAATGGGGAGAACAGAACATATGCCGCTCAACCGTAGGAATTTTCTGGGGCGTACCGCTGCGACGGGTGCGGGTGTCGCATTGGCCGGTGCTGTGGGTGCCGCGCCGGCGGAGGCGGAGTCTCTCGTGGGCCGGAAGAAGCGGTACTCCTTCACCGTGATGGGCACCACGGATCTGCATGGCAATGTCTTCAACTGGGATTACTTCACGGATGCGGAGTTCGATGACAAGGCGCACAACGATGTGGGTCTTGCCAAGATTTCGACGCTGGTGAATCAGGTGCGTGCCGAGAAGGGTCGGCGCAATACTCTGCTGATCGATGCGGGTGACACGATCCAGGGTACGCAGCTGTCGTACTACTATGCGAAGGTCGATCCGATCACTGGGGCGAACGGCCCGGTGCATCCGATGGCGCAGGCGATGAACGCGATCGGTTATGACGCGGCGGCCCTGGGCAATCACGAGTTCAATTACGGCATTCCGACGTTGCGGAAGTTCCAGGAGCAGTGCCGTTTCCCGATCCTGGGTGCGAATGCTCTGGATGCGAAGACGTTGCGTCCGGCCTTCCCGCCGTATGTGATGAAGAAGGTGTGCACGCCGCACGGTCGTGATGTGCGGGTGGCGATCCTGGGGTTGACCAATCCGGGTATCGCTATCTGGGACAAGGCGAATGTGCAGGGGAAGATGGTGTTCCCGGGCCTGGAGGAGCAGGCTGCGAAGTGGGTGCCGAAGTTGCGTTCGCTGGGTGCGGATGTGGTGATCGTTTCGGCGCATTCGGGTTCGAGTGGTACGTCGTCGTACGGTGATCAGTTGCCGTACATCGAGAATGCGGCGGCTCTGGTGGCCGAGCAGGTGCCGGGTATCGATGCGATTCTCGTCGGGCACGCCCATACGGAGATTCCCGAGTACCGGGTGACGAACAAGGCGACGGGCAAGCAGGTGGTGTTGTCCGAGCCGCTGAAGTGGGGGCAGCGGCTGACGCTGTTCGACTTCGATGTGGTGTGGGAGCGGGGTCGCTGGCAGGTGGAGTCGGTGGCGGCGAAGGTGTTGAACTCCAACACGGTGGCCGAGGACCGGAAGATCACGGGCCTGCTGAGCGATGAGCATCGCAAGGTGGTGGCGTATGTGAATCAGGTGATCGGTACGTCGTCGGCGGCGATGAGTGCGGCGGAGGCGTCGTACAAGGACACGCCGATCATTGATTTCATCAATCATGTGCAGGCGGAGACGGTGCGGGCGGCGCTCGCCGGTACCGCGTACGCCGCCCTTCCTGTTCTCTCCCAGGCGTCGTGTTTTTCCCGTACGGCTGCCGTGCCGGCGGGGAAGGTGACCATCCGCGAGGTGGCGGGGTTGTATCCGTTCGAGAACACGCTGGAGGCGCGGGTGCTGACGGGTGCACAGCTGCGTGAGTATCTGGAGTTCTCGGCGCGTTATTACGTGCGGACGCCGGCGGGTGCGCCGGTG
The DNA here is from genome assembly GCF_040641275.1 of Streptomyces sp. NPDC021096. Classification (NCBI taxonomy): domain Bacteria; kingdom Bacillati; phylum Actinomycetota; class Actinomycetes; order Kitasatosporales; family Streptomycetaceae; genus Streptomyces; species Streptomyces sp. NPDC021096. The sequence continues at coordinate 62,307 of NZ_JBFADG010000014.1, forward strand.
GATCCGGCGAAGCTGACGAACGCGGAGAGCATTCCGGACTACAACTACGACGTGGTGAGCGGCTTGTCGTACGAGATCGATGTCGCGAAGGCGCCGGGTTCGCGGATCGTGAATCTCTCGTTCGACGGGAAGCCGCTCGTGGATTCGGCGGAGTTTGTGTTGGCGGTGAACAACTACCGGGCGAGTGGTGGCGGGAATTTCCCGCATGTGGCGCGCGCCAAGCAGGTGTGGGCGAATTCGGAGGAGATTCGTAACACGATCATCGGTTGGGTGAAGGCGAAGCAGTCGATCGATGTGGGGGCTTTTGCGTCAGTGGACTGGAAGTTGACGCGGGATGGTGCGCCTGTTTTCTGAGGTGATGCCGGTGTGGGGCCGTGGCTGTGGTCGCGGCTCCAGGCCGAAGGTGGTGAAGGCGGTGCGCTGGGGCAGGGGGTAGTGGGTTTTTCCGGTGAGGGCGTTGAGGATGACGGCGCTGCGCCAGGCGGCGAGGCCGAGGTCGGGGGTGCCGATGCCGTGGGTGTGGGTTTCGGCGTTCTGGACGTGGATGGCTCCCTTGACGGAGGGGTCGAGGATGAGCCGGTGGTGTTCGTCGATGCGGGGGCGGCCGTTGGAGTCTCGGCGGATGTAGGGGTCGAGGGCGGCGAGGAGGGTGTCGACGCGGCGTTCGCGGTAGCCGGTGGCGAGGATGACGGCGTCGGTGGTGAGGCGGGAGCGGGCGCCTTGCTGGATGTGTTCGAGGTGGAGTTCGACGCGGGTGGTGCCGACGCGGCCGGCGGTGCGGACGAAGACGCCGGGGGTGAGGACGGTGTCGGGCCAGCCGCCGTGGAGGCTGCGGCGGTAGAGCTCGTCGTGGATGTCGGCGATGGTGTGGGCGTCGATGCCTTGGTGGAGTTGCCACTGCTGGGGCAGGACGTGGTCGCGTACGGCTTCGGGGAGGGTGCGGAAGTAGTGGGTGTAGTCGGGGGTGAAGTGTTCGAGGCCGAGTTTGCTGTATTCCATGGGGGCGAATGCGGGGCTGCGGGCGAGCCAGGCGAGTTTTTCGCGGCCGGTGGGGCGGCGGCGGAGGAGGTCGAGGAAGACTTCGGCGCCTGATTGGCCGGAGCCGATGACGGTGATGTGTTCGGCTTCGAGGAGTTTTTCGCGGTGTTCGAGGTAGTCGGCGGAGTGGATGACGGGGACGTTGTGTGCTTCGGCGAGGGGGCGTAGGGGCTCGGGGATGTGGGGTGCGGTGCCGACGCCGAGGACGAGGTTGCGGGTGTAGGCGCGGCCGAGGGCGTCGGCTTCGCCTTCGGGGTCGAGTTGGGTGTAGTCGATTTCGAAGAGGATGCGTTCGGGGTTCCAGCGGACGGCGTCGATGTGGTGGTTGAAGTGGAGTCCGCCCAGGTTTTCGCTGACCCAGCGGCAGTAGGCGTCGTATTCGGCGCGGTGGATGTGGTGGCGCTCGGAGAAGTAGAAGGGGTAGAGGCGTTCGCGGGATTTGAGGTAGTTGAGGAAGGTCCAGGGGCTGGTGGGGTCGGCGAGGGTGACGAGGTCGGCGAGGTAGGGGACCTGGAGGGTGGTGCCGTCGATGAGGAGGCCGGGGTGCCACTGGAAGGTGGGGCTCTGGTCGTAGAAGGCGGTGCGGAGGTCTGCTACGGGCTGGGCGAGGGCGGCGAGGGAGAGGTTGAAGGGGCCGATGCCGATGCCGACGAGGTCGAGGGGTTGGTCGGGGGCGGAGGCGGGGGGCTGGGGGTTGGTCATCGGGTCGTGTGGCCTTCCACGAGTTTCAGCAGGTGTCGGAGGTCGTCGGGGCGGGTGTGGGGGTTGAGGAGGGTGGCTTTGAGCCAGAGGCCTTGGGGGGTGGTGGCGCGGCCGAGGACGGCGTGGCCGGTGTGAAGGAGGCGGCGTCTGGTGTGGGCGGTGGTGTGGTGGTCGGCGCCTAGGGGGCGGAAGAGGACGGTGCTGATGGTGGGGCGGGAGTGGAGTTCGAGTGCGGGGTGGGCGTCGATGAGGTCGGCGAGGTGGTGTGCGGCGGCGCAGACGCGTTCGACGAGGTCGGCGATGCCTTGGCGGCCCAGGGCGCGGAGGGTGACGGCGATCTTGAAGATGTCGGGGCGGCGGGTGGTGCGCAGGGAGCGGTGGAGGAGGTCGGGGAGGCCGGCTTCGGTGTCGTCGGGGGCGTTGAGGTAGTCGGCTTGGTGGGCGAGGGGGTGCAGGGCGGTGGTGTCGGGGACGGCGAGGAGGCCTGCGGCGATGGGTTGCCAGCCGAGTTTGTGCAGGTCGAGGGCGATGGTGTGGGCGCGGTCGAGGCCGGTGAGGGCGGTCTTGAGGGTGTTGCTGAAGAGCAGTGGTCCGCCGTAGGCGGCGTCGATGTGCAGGCGGGCGTGGTGGGTGTCGCAGTGGTCGGCGATGGGGGGCAGGGGGTCGATGCGGCCGGTGTCGGTGGTGCCGGCGGTGGCGACGACGAGGGTGGGGGTGTCGTGGTGTGTGGTGAGGGCGGTGTGGAGGTCGTCGGGGTTGAGGGTGCCGGTGGGGGTGGGGAGGGTGTGGGGTTCGGGGAGGCCGAGGAGCCATGCGGCGCGGTGGATGCTGTGGTGGGCGTTGGCTCCGCAGATGATCTGTAGGGGTGTGGGGTGGTGGGTGCGGGCGGCTTCGCGGGCGAGGAGGAGGGCGAGCTGGTTGGACTCGGTGGCTCCGGTGGTGACGAGGGCGTCGGGTGCGGGGTGGTCGGGGTAGGCGAGGGCGGCGAGGGCTTGGGTGGTGAGGGCTTCGAGGGCGGTGGCGGAGGGGGCCTGGTCCCAGGAGTCGAGGGAGGGGTTGAGGGTGCCGGCGGCGAGGTCGGCGGCGGTGGCGAGGGCGAGGGGTGGGCCGTGCAGGTGTGCGGCGCAGTGGGGGTCGGCGGGGTCGGCGGCACCTTCGGCGAGGGCTTGGACGAGGGTGTGGAGGGATTCTTCGGGGCCGGTGCCGTGTTCGGGCAGGGCGGGGCCGGTGGTGGCTCGTATGCGGGCGGCGACGGTTTCGGGGCCGCCTGCGGGTAGGGGGCCGCCGCGGGCGGTGGCGCCTCGGGCGAGGGCGTTGAGGGTGATGTCGAGGAGGGGGCGCAGGGCGCGGGTTCCTTGGGCGCCGCCCGCGAGTGCTGTTGCGGGGGTGGGGTGGGGCGTGGGCGGCGCAGGCATGACTGTGTCCCTTTTGGGTTGGTTTTCTGTGCGTTCTTCCTGGGTGTGCTGGTGGGTCCGGGGCTGGCACCAACGGGCCAAGCTACCGGCTGTGCACGCTCGGTGACCTCGAGTGGAGGAGGGTTCGCCCGATGGTGGTACGGGGGTGTCGTCGCCTTGTGGCGGGGGCGAGTTGGGGGTTCGCGCGGGGGCGCGGGGTGGGTGCGGGTCGGTGGGTGGGCGGGGCCGCAAGGTAATGTGCACACCATGGCCATGACTTTTGCCCTCGACATTGGGCCCCTGAAGCCCGAGCCCGCTCCGCTGATCCTCGGGCTGGTGCTGTTCTTCATCGTTTTCGCCGTGATGGCGAAGGTGATCCTGCCGCGGATCAACAAGGTCCTCGTCGAGCGTGAGAGCGCCACCGAGGGTCGTTTCGAGGAGGCGGACGAGATCCGCGCCGAGGCGGCGCAGGTCCACGCCGAGTACCAGGCGCTGCTGGCGGAGGCCCGTCACGAGGCGGCGCGGCTGCGGCAGGAGTCGGTCGAGCAGGGTACGGCGATCATCGCCGAGCTGCGGGCCGAGGGTCAGCGTCAGCGTGAGGAGATCATCTCCGCGGGTCACGCGGTGATCGACGCCGAGCGTGCGGTGGCGGAGGCCGAGCTGCGGGAGCAGGTCGGTGCGCTGGCCACGGAGCTGGCGGGCAAGATCGTCGGCGAGTCGATGGCCGACTACGCCCAGGAGAGCGGCGTCGTCGACCGCTTCCTGGAGGAGCTGCGGACGGCTGAGCCGTCGCAGGCCGCGAAGGGCGACGCGCGCGACTGACCGTCGGTCCTGACGGTCGGCAGAGCCATGGGCCAAGGCTCCCGTACCCCCGGTGGGGGTACGGGAGCCTTTGTCGTGTCCGCGGCCTGCGTCGGCTAGGGGTGTGCCGCGCGGACGGCCAGGGCGCGGCGCAGGTCGTCGAGCTGGTCGGCGAGTTTGCGGCGCAGTGCGGGGGTGGGGTCGGCGTCGCGCAGGAAGTCCTGGCCGCGGCGCAGGGTCTCGTCCTCGATCAGGGTGTGGGGGAAGCCGTGGGTTCCGGCGGCGGCGGCGAGGGCGGGGCCGCGGCGGGTGGCGAGGGCGAGGGCGTCGGGGTAGTAGCGGTCGCGGTAGGGGCGCAGGAGGTCTGCTTGCTCGGGCTGCCAGAAGCCTTGGGCGGTGGCGGTGAAGAGGTAGTTGCTGAGCTGGTCGTCGGTGTAGAGGGTGTGCCAGGCGGCGGCTTTGGCGGCGGGGTCGGGGCGGGCGGCGCGGCAGCGGGCGGCGCCTTCCTGGCCGGTGGCGCTGGGGTCGCGGGTGAGTTCGGTGTCGATGTCGTGGGGTGTGGCGGCGCCGAGGGTGGCGAGGCGGGCGAGGGTGCGCCAGCGCAGTTCGGGGTCGAGGGCGGGGCCGCCGGGGGCGGTGCCGGTGTGCAGCCACTGCTGGAGGGTGTCGGGGGTGGTGGCGCTGTCGATGAGGGTGCGGGCGGCGGCCAGGCGCAGTCCTTCGGTGCCGGTGGTGCCGTGGGTGCGGTCGAGGAGGTCGTGGCAGAGGTCGGTGAGGGTGGCCAGGGCGTGGTGGCGCTGTTCGGGGGTGAGGTAGCGGTCGGCGATCTGGGTGCGGGTGAAGGCGAGGACGCCTTGGACGACGGCGATGTCCCTCTCGTGCGGTAGGTGGGTGCGGGCGGCGTCGAGGTAGGCGGTGGGGTCGAGCTCGCCGTCGCGGACCATGTCGCGGGCGGCGTTCCACAGCACGGCCCGGCTGAGGGGGTCGGGGATGCCGGAGAGGGTGGTGAGGGCGGTGTTCCAGGAGGTGGGGTCGAGGCGGACCTTGGCGTAGGTGAGGTCGCCGTCGTTGAGGAGGACGAGGTCGGGGCGGGGGCCGGGCAGGGTGAGGCTGTGGGTGCCGGGGCCGGCGGGGAGGTCGGTGGTGGTGCGCTCGCGGGTGGTGAGGGTGGCCCGGTCGCCGGGGGTGTGGTCGTAGAGGCCGATGGACAGGCGGTGGGGGCGGGTGCCGTCGTGGTGGAGGTCGAGCCGCCAGCCGTCGGGGGTGTCGCTGACGGTGGGGGTGAGGGTGTCGACGCCGCTGGTGCGCAGCCAGGTCCGGGCCCAGGCGGGGATGTCGCGGTCGGTGTTGCGGGCGAGGGAGTCGATGAAGTCGGCGAGGGTGGCGTTGCCGAAGCGGTGGCGGGCGAAGTGGTCGTTGATGCCGGCGAGGAAGTCCTTTTCGCCGAGCCAGGCGACGAGTTGGCGCAGGGCGCCGGCGCCCTTGGCGTAGGAGATGCCGTCGAAGTTCAGGAGGGCGGCGGCGGTGTCGTGGACGTCGTGGGGGGTGGGGGCGACGGGGTGGGTGGAGGGGCGTTGGTCGGCGTCGTAGCCCCATGCCTTGCGGGCGATGGCGAAGTCGGTCCAGGTGTCGTGGAAGCGGGTGGCTTCGGCGAGGATCTGGACGCCCATGTATTCGGCGAAGGACTCGTTGAGCCAGATGTCGTCCCACCATTGGAGGGTGACGAGGTCGCCGAACCACATGTGGGCCATTTCGTGGGCGATGGTAGTGCCGCGGCCCAGGCGTTGGGTGTCGGTGACGGCGGAGCGGAAGACGTATTCGTCGCGGAAGGTGACCAGGCCGGGGTTCTCCATGGCGCCGGCGTTGAATTCGGGGACGAAGGCCTGGTCGTAGGAGTCGAAGGGGTAGGGCTCGTCGAAGATCTCGTGGTAGCGGTCGTAGCAGTGGCGGGTGATGTCGAGGATCTCGTCGGCGTCGGCGTCGAGGTGGGCGGCGAGGGACTGGCGGCAGTGCAGGGCGAAGGGCAGTCCCGCGTGTTCGGTGCGGATGCTGTGCCAGGGGCCGGCGGCGAAGGCGACGAAGTAGGTGCTGAGGGGTTTGGTGGTGGCGAGCTGCCAGCGTCCTTCTTCGGGTGGGCCGAGACGGGTGGCTATGGCGTTGCCGAGGACGGTCCACTCGGGTGGTGCGGTGACGGTGGCGTCGAAGAGGGCTTTGAGGTCGGGCTGGTCGAAGGCGGCGAAGACGCGCTGGGCGTCGTCGAGGAAGGTCTGGGTGTAGAGGTAGGTGCGGCCGTCGGCGGGGTCGGTGAAGCGGTGCATGCCTTCGCCGGTGCGGGAGTAGCGCATGTCGGCCTCGACGCGTAGTTCGTGCTCGCCGGCGCTCAGGGTCAGCGGAAGGCGGTTGCCGTCGAGGTCGGCGGGGTCGAGGGGCTGTCCGTCGAGGGTGGCGCGGTGCAGGGTGGCGGGCTTGAGCTCGACGAATGTACGGCCGGCGGTGCGGGCGGTGAAGCGGATGACGGTGGTGGAGCCGAAGTGTTCCTCGCCGCGGGTGAGGTCGAGGTCGATCCGGTAGCGGTGGATGTCGAGGAGCCGGGCTCGGCTCTGCGCTTCGTCGCGCGTCAGTACGGGCATGCGGCCCATGCTGCCGTAACGCTGGGCGCTGGGCCTGGGCATATGGGGTGTGCCATGTGCGCGTGGCGTTGTACTTGGGGCTGCCGGTGCGGGCCGTTTGCGCGCCGCGCGCCGGTCCGGCACCGGCGGGCCGTGCCGTTGCGGCTGGGCACCGCGGCGGCGGGAAGAGGTGCCGCTGTCGCGGCGAACCGTTTGTGCGCCGCAACGGCGGGAATCCCCGCCGTCCGGCCCGGCGCTGCCGAAGCCGGCGCAAGCCTCCCCCGGGGGGGCGCTGGAGCGGCGGGAGTCGGCTGGGCGCCGCCGGAACGCGCCGTCCCGGCTGAGCACCGCTGCGGTGGGAAGTGGGTGCGGCAATCGCCGCTACGATGCCGCGCCACCCGGCGCCGGGAGCACCCGGCGTGAGCCGGGCCGGGGCCGGGGCTAGGCCCTGGCGATCGTTTCGTGGTGGCGGATGACCTCGGCGATGATGAAGTTCAGGAACTTCTCCGCGAACGCCGGGTCGAGCTTCGCGTTCTCGGCGAGTTCGCGCAGGCGGGCGATCTGGCGGGCCTCGCGGGACGGGTCGGCCGGGGGCATCTTGTGGGCGGCCTTGAGGTGGCCGACCTGCTGGGTGCATTTGAAGCGTTCGGCGAGCATGTGAATGACCGCCGCGTCGATGTTGTCGATGCTGTCGCGCAGGCGGCCCAGCTCGGCGCGTACGGACTCGTCGTTGGCACTGTTGTTCATCTCCACCCCACCGAGCCTATGCGGACGGGCGGGATCCGATGACCGGTGGGTGCTCCGGATCGGGGATCTCGTTGCTCCAGCCGCCGGGCACGGTGCGGCCGCAGCGCTCGCGGAAGCGGATGGGGGCGGTGCCGACCCGGCGGGTGAAGAGCCGGCTGAAGTAGGCGGGGTCGTCGTAGCCGACGCGGCGGGCGACGGCGGCGACGGGCAGCTCGGTGGCGGCCAGGAGCTCCTTGGCGCGGCCGAGGCGGATGCCGAGCAGGTAGTCCTTGGGGCTGCAGCCGGCGCCGCGCCGGACGGCCAGGCGCAGCTCGGCGGGGGTCATGCCGTGGCGGGCGGCGTGCTGGGTGACGGACAGCGGGAGGAAGGCGTCGCGGGCCAGGGCGCGCAGGACGGGGTCGGTGTCGGTGGCGGAGTCGGCGCGGGCCCGGCGCAGGGCGACGAGGAGTTCGTGGACGGCGGCGGAGGTCTCGACCTCGAGCAGGGGGTTGCCGCGGCGGGCGGCGCGGGCGATGCGGGCGACGGCGGTGCGGGGGCCGGTGGTGTCGGTGAGGGGGATGAGGGGCCGTTCGGGGTCGATGTAGCCGAGTTCGGTGTAGGCGGCGACGGCGCTGCCGGTGAAGTCGACGAAGGCCTCGTCCCAGCCGGCGTCGCGGCCGGCGCCGTAGTGGTGGGGGACGCCGGGGGTGAGCCAGAGCAGGGCGGGGGCGGTGACGGGGTGGGTGCGGGCGTCGGGGGTGCGGTACCAGCCGGTTCCGGCGCTGATGACGACGGCCACGTGGTGGTCGAGGACGCGGGGGCCCACGGCGGGCAGGGCGCCGTGCTGCAGGCCGACGCCGAGGCAGACCAGGCCGAGCCGGTGGTGGACCGGGCCGGGGGTGAAGTAGCGCATCCATGTGTGATACACGCGTCCTGCCTTCCGCGGCGCCGTCGGCTCCGTCCAAACAGGGCCGATCTTTGTCCATGGCTTGCTCCCCCGCCAGAGGGCGAGGATGGCCGGGGTCGTGTCGGGGACCGGGTCGAGGGCGGGAGGCGGGCGCGTGCCGGGGTTCGTGGTGGGGGACGAGGGTTTCGAGCTGGACGGGCGGCCGGTGCGGCTGCTGTCGGGGGCGCTGCACTACTTCCGGGTGCACGAGGGGCTGTGGCGGCACCGGCTGGGGATGCTGCGGGCGATGGGGCTGAACTGTGTGGAGACGTACGTGCCGTGGAACTGGCACGGGCCGGCCCCGGGACGGTGGCGTGATGTCGGGGCGCTGGGCCGGTTCCTGGACGCGGCGGCCGGGGAGGGACTGTACGCCGTGGTGCGCCCGGGTCCGTACATCTGTGCGGAGTGGGAGAACGGTGGACTGCCGTCGTGGCTGACGGGTGAGCTGGGGTGCCGTGTGCGGACGCGGGAGGGGAGGTTCCTGCGGGCCGTGGACGAGTGGTTCTCGGTCGTGGCGGGCGAGGTGGTGGGCCGGCAGGTGGACCGGGGCGGTCCGGTGGTGCTGGTGCAGGTCGAGAACGAGTACGGGTCGTACGGCAGTGACCGGGTTTATCTGCGGCATCTCGCAGAACGGTGGAAGGCACTCGGTGTGACGGTGCCGCTGGTCACCTCGGACGGGCCGGAGGAGCACATGCTGTCGGGTGGTGCGGTGCCGGGTGTGCTGGCGACGGTGAACTTCGGCTCGGGGGCGCGTGAGGCGTTCGAGATGTTGCGGCGGTACCGGCCTTCGGGCCCGCTGATGTGCATGGAGTTGTGGTGCGGCTGGTTCACGCACTGGGGCGGGCAGGCGGCGTCCCGGGAGGCCGCGGAGGCGGCGCGGGTGCTGCGGGATGTCCTCGAGTGCGGGGCGTCGGTCAACGTCTACATGGCGCACGGGGGTACGAACTTCGGCGGCTGGGCGGGGGCGAACCGGGCCGGGGACGACCATCGCGGGGCGCTGCTGCCGACGGTCACCTCCTACGACTACGACGCGCCGGTCGACGAGTTCGGTCGCCCTACGGAGAAGTTCTGGGCGTTCCGCGAGGTGCTGGCGGAGTACCGGCAGGCCGCCGGCCCGCTGCCCGCCCTGCCGCCGGCGCCGCCCGTGCTGGGCTCCCCCGTGGTGGCCCGGCTCGGCGAGTGGGCGCCGCTGGGCGAGGTGGTGGACGCGCTGGGGGACGAGGAGCGGCAGGACGCGGTGCCGCCGGCGTTCGAGGAACTGGGCGTCGAGCGCGGGGTGGTGCGGTACCGCTTCGAGGTGCCGGGGCCGCGCGGGCCGTATCCGCTGCGGCTGGCGGGGCTGCGGGACGTGGCGACGGTGTACGTGGACGGGGTGCGCGCGGCTGTCGCCGGGGATGTGGACGGCGGTGGCGTGGTGCCGGCCGGTGAGGTGGCGGGGCCGGCGTCGGTGGAGGTGTGGGTGGAGTCGCTGGGCCGCGTCAACTACGGCCCTCGCCTGGGCGAGTCCAAGGGCGTCACGGGGGGCGTGCTGCACGAGCGGCAGTACGTGCACGGGGTACGGGCGCGGGCGCTGCGGCTGGATGCCGTGGAGGAGCCGGGTGCGTCGCGGAAGGTGCCGTGGCGGGCGTGGGACACGACCGGCGGGGCCGGTGGCCCCGGTCTGTACCGGGGGGTGTTCGCGGTGGTGGGTGCCGGTGACGCGACGCTGGAGCTGCCGGGGTGGGTGCGGGGCTTCGTGTGGGTCAACGGCTTCTGTCTGGGCCGGTACTGGGACCGGGGACCGCAGCGTGCCCTGTATGTGCCGGGGCCGGTGTTGCGTGAGGGGGACAACGAGCTGCTGGTGCTGGAGTTCGACCGGGCCGGTGGGCCGGCGCTCCCGGTGGGGGCGGTGGCTGAGCTCCCGTCCCGCTGATCACCGGCCGATGACGGTGACCAACGGGACGGAACCCCGTGGATGTCTATTGCCCGACTGCATGCACGGTGAAGCCATCCAGAGCGAACTCAGCGGTCCCGTTGTCTCCGACCTTCCGCAGCCCCACCCACGCCTCACCCGTATCGGGTGCGGTGAACTCGTAGGTGTGCGTCGCCGGGGCGGTGGCCGCGGGCAGGGGCGTACGGATCAGTTCGCGTTCCCCGGGCTCGTCCACCGCCGTGATCCACGCGTACTGCTCCGCCCGCTCGTTCTCGTAGCGGAACGTCACGCGGTAGCGGCGTCCGGGGGTGAAGCGCACGGTGTGCGGGACGGTGCGGTAGACCAGGCCGGGGTTCTCGCCGCGCGACTTCAGCGACTGGGTGCCGTCGATGACGTCGTCGATCGCCTTGCCGTTCCAGCCGCGCTGGGTGTAGGGGGCGTGCCGCTGGGCGATGTGGGTGCGTGGGTCGGTCACGCCGCCCGCGTCGCCCTTGACGAACGGGCCCCAGCCCTGCGGCACGTTCTCGAAGTCCTCGAGGACCAGGGCCCCGGGGGCGGTGGCCCGCCGTGCGGGGACGACGCGCACCGCGTCGAAGCGGACCCGGGCCTGCCCGGCCGCCGCGGTCAGCGCCAGGGTCACGGGGCCGCCGCCGGGCGGCACGGTGAAGTAGGTGAACATCCGCTGGAAGCGCGTGCCGTGCTTGTGGTCGGCGGCCATGTGGTTGACGGCGGTGGAGGTGTCCGTCCAGTTCGTGGCGGTGACCCCGTCGGCGGTGCGGACGGTGAGCGCGGCCCGTCGGCGCTCCCCCGCCGTGCTGCCGACCTCGACCTGGACGGAGGCCGCGTAGGTGCCGGGCGCCAGCCGGGCCAGCTTCTGGCTGACGGTGGCCGCTCCCCCGGCGCCGACGACCAGTTCCCAGTCGCCCAGCGCGCTGCGTACGGCCCGGGCGGGGCCGCCGGCGTGCCAGGCGTCGAGGGTGCCGGAGAGGAAGTGCGGGTCGCGTACGGGGGTGCCCTCGCCCCAGCGGGGGTCGGGGCGGTACCGGTCCCGGGTGCGGGTGAGGACGTAGGGCTGTGCGGGTGCGGCGTCGAGGGTGACGCGGCTGTCGCGCACCGGCACGTCGGTGGCGTCGGCCCGGCCCTGGTCGGTGAGGCGGTGCAGCACCACCGAGCGCAGGGCGGCCCAGGCCCGTGGCAGCTGCCAGGTGGTCCGGCCGCCGCGGGGGTTGTAGTGGTAGAGCTTGGCGGGGTCGGTGGCCCTGAGCGGTTCCCAGGGCAGGAGGTAGGCGCCGTCGTCGTGGACGAGGCGGCCGTCGGTGGTGATCTTCTTGGTGCCGTCGGCGTCCGAGACGTGGGTGGTGACGCCGTCGGGTGCGGCGAGGGTGATGTCGTGCTCGCCCCAGGTTTGGATCGCGAACGCCTGCAGATACTTCGCGGGAAGGTTCTCGGTCCACAGCAGGCGGTGGAACGAGGTCCAGTCGGTCTTCGCGCGCCAGCCCTCGAAGCTGCCGAGCTTCGCGGTGCCCAGAAGCGGCCACTTGTCGGCGAAGACGTCTTTTTGGTGGTGCCGGATGAAGCGGATGAGCCGGGAGTTGATGCCGCGTGAGGTGTCGGGGCCGTAGTCGGTCTCGGCGGCCCAGTGGGCCCACAGGCTGGAGCGCTCGAGGCCATGGCCCCATTCGGTGGTGATCTGCCAGCCCTGTTCGCGCAGGAGGCGCTGCAGTGCGTCGGAGGTCCAGCCGGACTCGCGGAAGACGTCGATGTAGAGGGTGTTCAGGGCCGGGTCGGTCTCCTGGCGCAGTCGCCGGAAGCGGCGGGCGATGTCGCCGGAGACCAGGTCGCGGCGGGCGTCGATGCGGTACGACTGGTCGAGCCAGTCCCACTGCCGGTTGTTCTTGTCCACGAGGGTCTCGGAGAAGGCGTGGGCGACCGGATAGGACTCGGTGGTGTTGACGTGCACGGCGAAGTCGCTGTTCCAACGCTTGCCGATGCGCAGCAGGGTGTTGAGGTCGGCCAGGCCGCCGGCGCGGGTGTTGTAGTTGCCGCCGTAGTCGGGGTGGGCGCTGTCGTGGCCCTCGGACTGGTAGCCCTTGAGGAGGGTGAACTGGCGCAGCCCGTCGGTGGCGAGGTGGATGCGCTTGATGTGGTCGAGGGTGGCGAGGAACGGGTTGGTGGCCTGGCTGGCGAAGTTGAACGGGATGTGCGGCACGACGCGCAGGTGCTGCTCCCGGGCGCCGAGGGGTTCGGTCATGATGTCGCGCATCGCGATGGCGGCGTCCTGCCAGTCGGCGGTGCCGTCGCCGTTGCGGTCGCCGGTGACGATGACGGTGGCGTAGGGCAGGGGTTCGGTGGCGGTCAGGGGGGCGGTGGCGGCGCGGTGGGTCCACTGGCCGCAGGTGAGCTGGGTCTTGGTGTAGCCGGTGCGGGTCAGGGTCTGCCGGCGGAGGCGGCCGTTCTCCCAGGAGGAGGTGGCGTCCGGCTTGTCGTGGACGGTGTTGGTCTCGATGGCGGCGGCGAGTTCGCCGGTGCTGACGACGGCGTAGGCGCAGCCGGTGGGGGCCGGGTCGGCGGGGGTGCGGGGGGTGGGTCGTACGAGGGTGTCGCCGTCGGCTGCCGCGTCCAGGTGGATGCGGGCGGCGAGAAGGGCGGCGTGGGGTTGGGTGCTGCGTACGGAGAGGAAGGCGAGCGTGGGGATGTCGAGGGTGCCCACGCGCAGGGCGGGGGTGTCGGCGATGCGGGTGACGCGCCAGTGGACGCGGGGGCCGTCGACGCGGATCTCGACGTCGATGCGGGTGGGGCCGAGGGTGAGGCGGTACGTGGCGTGGGCGGTGCCGGTGGAGGAGGTGACCTGGGGGGTGTGTTCGGCGCCGTCGATCAGCAGGGAGGTGACGGGGTCCTCCTGGCCGTACAGGACGGTGCCGTGGGCGCGGTCGGTGTAGGACAGGATGCGCGGGAAGCGGGTGTCGACGCGGACGTCGAGTGTGTCGGAGCGCAGTACGGCCTCGGTCGGCGCGGCGGCGGCGTGGGCGGTGGGGGCCAGGGCGGTGCCGAGGCCGGCGAGGGCGGTGGTGACGACGACGGTCCGTCTGCTGGGGCCCGTGGTTTCTGCGGTCACGGCGTCACTGTGGGGCGGATGTGGTGGGGGTGCCCATGGACAAAGGGGGGCGCTGTGTTGGACTAACGCGATCCGGTGGGGTGCGGGGGGCTTGGGCGGCGGGTGGGGTGGGGCGTCGTCTCGGCTGCGGGAACGATCCGTCCCCTAGGGGTGGGCCGGTGGGTGGCCCTTCTCAGGAAGGGGGCGCTCGCGGTGCGGTGCCGCTTAGGGTCGTGTCCATGATGATCAACGGCATCGGCAACGGGCGTTCGGGCAGGGGCAGTTCCATGGGGCGGCGGGGTGTGGCGGTCGCCACGGCCCTCGTCGTGGCGGCTCTGGGGGCGGCGCCCGCGGTGGCGGCGGAGTCCTCCGGGAAGGCCGCGTCCGCGCGGCAGCACGGCGAGCGGGGCACGCTGCTGTCGGTGACGCCCGTCACCGGTCTGAGCCGCGACGAGGTGGCCGCGTTCCTGGGCAAGGCGGAGATCGACGCGTCGCGGGCCGTCCATGGCGTACGGGCGTACCGGCTCACGTACCGGACGGTCACCGCGCAAGGTGCGCCCACGACCGCCACGGGCCTGTTCGTGCTGCCCGAGGGGGGCGGGCGCACGCTGTCGCTGGTCGCCGAGACGCACGGCACCATGGCCCACCGCGACTACGCGCCCTCGGTGGGCGAGGGCTTCGGGCGGCTGTCGCCGTATCTGCACGCCTCGGCGGGGCGTGCGGTGTCCGCCCCCGACTATCTCGGGCTCGGCAAGGGGCCCGGCCGGCACCCGTACATGGACACCGCGTCCTCCGTGACCGCTTCGCTGGACATGCTGCGGGCCTCGCGGACGGCCGCGCAGCGGCTGGGCCGGCCGCTGAACGGCGATGTGTACGGCACGGGCTTCTCCCAGGGCGGGCAGGTGGCCATGGCGCTCGGGAAGGCCCTTGCAGGCGGCGCCGACCGGCACTTCCGCCTCCGTGGCCTCGCGCCGGTCGCCGGTCCGTACGACCTCGAGAACGCGGAGATGCCCGGCATCTTCGACGGCAGGATCAACCAGACCAGTGCCGTCTTCTACCTCTCGTACTACCTCACGGCACAGAACCGGCTGCGCCCGCTCTACAAGGACCCGGCCGAGGCCTTCAAGCAGCCCTACGCGGGCGTCGTCGACACGCTCTTCGACAGCCGTCACACGGAGGAGGAGATCTTCAAGGCGCTTCCCGCGACGGTGGATCAGCTGATCACGGACGGGTTCCGGGAGAAGCTGCGGCATCCGTCGGGGGCCCTGCTGGAGGCGATGCGGGCCCAGGACGGCACCTGCGCGTGGAAGCCGGACGTGCCGGTGCTGCTGCACGCGGCGGGCGGTGACACGGATGTGCCGATCGCGAACTCGCGCAGCTGTGCCCGCCAGTTGGCGCGCAACGGTGTGAAGGTGCCGGTGATCGACCATGGCAAGGCCGACCACTTCGGCACGTTCAAGGAGGCGGAGCCGCAGATCGTCCGCTTCTTCGACGCGCTGGAGCGTCGTTCCTAGGCGCGGCTCGCCCGTGCGGGGGCGGCCCGGCCGTCGTTCCCCCGCGCTGTGCGGCACGGCATCATGAGTTCATGATCGCCACATTGCAGTGCACCGTCATCGACTGCCCCGATCCGTCGGCCCTGGCCCGCTTCTACTCCGCGATCCTCGGCTGGCGGGTCGAGGGCGACGAGGGCGACCCGGAGTGGGTCTGGCTGACCGACCCGGTCACCCGCCTGCGCATCGCCTTCCAGGGGGTGCGGGGCGAGTACCACCCGCCCCGCTGGCCCGACCCGGGTCACCCGCAGCAGATGCACCTGGACTTCGACGTCGACACGCGTGAGGACGTGGAGCGGGCGCAGGAGGAGGTCATCGCGCTCGGTGCGACGTTCCTCCACGACAGCGGCGGCCAGAAGAGCGGCTTCCGGGTCTTCGCCGACCCGGCCGGGCATCCCTTCTGCCTCTGCTACGGGCAGTCGTCCGCGGCCTAGGCCACGGGCTGCCCGGCCGCCGCCTCCCGCAGGGCCTCGCCCGCGCCGCCGACTATCGGCGCACCATGACCGAAACAGGCCGTTTGAACGTCGAGCTCGGCCTGACGGTGGAAGGACGCGAGGGCCTGGCGACGGTCGGTGTTGAAGACGCCCAGAATCACGTGCGGGTGATTGGCGATGGTGTCGCCCGTGAACAGCACGCCGGACGACGTCAGGTGCAGCGCGACACTGCCGTCGGTGTGCCCGGGCACGGCGAGGACCCGCACCTCCTCACCCCAGTCCAGGACGTCCCCGTCGGCGAGCTCGCGGTCCACCCGGCACGGCGCGGCGGGCGGCACGTCCCCCAGGCCGGCCTGCACGGAGTCCCACAGGGGCACCTCCCAGTCCTCCAGCACCGGCGGCGGCCCGGGAACGTCTCCGCGGATGACGGGCGCGTCGGGGGCGCCCGCCAGCACCCTGGCCCCGGTGGCCGCCGCCAGGGCGGCCGCGGACCCGCTGTGGTCCAGGTGGAAGTGGGTCAGCACGATGTCCTTGACGTCCTCGGGGCGGGCCCCCAGATCCGCCAGGGCGTCCAGGATCCGCTGCTCGTTGCCCGGCAGCCCGGCGTCGACCAGCGCCCAGCCGGCACCGTCCCGCATGCGCACCGCGTAGGCCTGGCCCGCGGTGAAGGTGAACATCCAGATGTGGGGGGTTACTTGTACGGTCTCCATGGCGTGAGGCTAGGCAGCGGCGCCGGCCCGCCCCAAGGCTTTGCGCCGTCGGCGGATTGAGCCCCCGGCGAACGCTGTCCGGCCGGCCCGGTCAGGCCGCCCGGTCCACCGGGAACAGCGCCGTCACCTGCCATCCGCCCTCCGGGGCGGGGCCCGCCGTCAGCGCGCCGCCCATGGCCTTGGCGCGCTCGGCGAGCCCGACGAGGCCGAATCCCCCGCCCCGGGCCTGCTCGGCCAGGCCCGCGGCCCGCTTGCCGTCGTCGGCGATGCGCAGCTCGACGCCCGCGGGGACGCCGCGCACCCCGATCCGTACGGCCGTGGCGTCGGCGGCGTGCTTGCGGACGTTGGTGAGGGCCTCGCGGACGACGCGGTGGACCCCGGCGGCGACGTCGCCGGGGATCCAGGTTTCCATGCCCCGCTCGATGTAAAGGGCGACGGGTGGTCCGGTGCGGGCGAACGCCTCGGTCAGTTCGCGCACCTCGGGGAGGCCGGCGACGGGCTCGGTCTCGGCCTCGCCCTCCCGCAGGACGCCCACCAGGCGGCGCATCGCGCCCAGCGCCTCGCTCGCGGAGGTCTCGATGCGTTCGAAGGCCCCGGTGGCGGCCGGGCCTTCCAGGGCGGTGAAGCGGGCGGCCTGGGCCTGCACGGCGATGCCGGTGATGTGGTGGGCGACGAGGTCGTGGAGCTCGCGGGCCAGCTCCAGGCGTTCGGCCGTGCGCACGGCGGCCATGTCGCGCACGCGCCGCGCGGACTGGCCGCGCAGCAGCAGGGAGTAGCTGCCCACGACGACGGTCAGGACCGTGAACAGGGCGGTGAACCACTCGGGGTTGAGGTCGCGCATGGGCGCGGCGACGATGGCGAGGGCGAGCATCGGGCCCAGGACGGCGGCGACGCGGCGGGAGGAGCGGCTGACGACGAGGGTGAGCAGGACGAGCAGGGCGACGTCCTCGCCCATGCCCCACACGATCGTGGGGTGCTGTCCGGCCATCAGGGCGGCGGAGGCGGTCCAGGAGACGGCCACGGCGATGGACGCCCGTACGTTCAGTGTGATCCAGCTGTAGGGCACGGCGCACAGGCAGACCAGGACGCCGGAGGCCAGGACGATGGCGTGCGGCCGGCTGGGCTGGCGGGCCAGGGCGATGCCCTCAAGGGCGACGAGGCAGAGCAGGACGACCCCGAGGCCGGCCTTGGCGGCTACCGTTCCCCGGGGGTGGCGGGCGGCCCATGCGGCCCATCTGTTCACGTGCCGCCCGCGGCCAGTCCGCTCTCCCATGCCCAGGCGGCGATCTCTACGCGGTTGCGGGCGTCGAGCTTGAGCTGCACGTTGGCCAGGTGGGTCTTGACCGTGGACAGGGAGACGAACAGTTCGCCGGCGATCTCGGCGTTGGTGGCCCCGCGGGCCAGGCAGCGCACGACGTCGGCCTCGCGGTCGGTGAGCGGTTCGGAGGGCTGCCTGACGGTGCTCGGGGCGGAGCCGGCCGGGGCCATGTCGCGCAGCAGCCGCACGGTGATCGCGGGTGAGATGAGGGAGTCGCCGACGGCGGCGGCGTGGACGGCCTCGACCAGCATGGCGGGGCTGGCGTCCTTGAGGAGGAAGCCGGAGGCGCCGTTGCGCAGGGCGGTGTGCACGTACTCGTCGAGGTCGAAGGTGGTGACGATGACGATGCGGGGGCGCTGGCCGTGCTCGGGGTGGGCGGCGGAGAGGGCGGACAGGCGGCGGGTGACCTCGAGGCCATCCAGCTTGGGCATGCGGATGTCGAGGAGGAGGACGTCGGGCCGGTGGTGCTCGACGGCCTCCAGGGCGGCCCCGCCGTCGACGACGTCGGCCACGACCTCGATGTCGGGCTGGCTCTCCAGGATCATCCGGAAGCCGGTGCGGACCATCTCCTGGTCGTCCGCGATGACCACGGTGATCGCCATGCTGTGCCCTCGCTCCTGTCAGGCTTCGGAGGTTCCCGGATAAGGGTTCGGTGCTCGCGGAGCCCCGCCCGTGCGGGCGTCCCTCCATGTCACCGGGGGTGTGCGGGTGCCGCAACCGCAGGGGCGGCACGGGGCGCGGCCGGCGCCCGTCAGTCCGCGGTGCGGCCGCTGCGGCGCAGCGCGACGCGTACGCCGTAGGCGCCGGCGCCGGCGGCCAGCAGGGCGACGCCGCCGGCGACGACGGGGGTGCCGACGTCGCCGACGTTGTGGCTGGCCTTGATCACCTGGCCGGCCTCGACGACGCGCTTGACGGGGTTGCCGGTCGAGTGGTGGGGCGGCTTGCCCGTGCCGGCCGTGCGGCGGGCATCGGTCTTGGTGTCGGCCTGCCCGGCGTCGGTGCGGTGGGCGGCCGTGGTGGCCGCCGCGGTGCTGCCGGCCGCCTCGGGGGTGTGGCGCAGGGTGCCGGAGGCGAAGTCGTAGTAGTGGGTCAGGCGGCTGCCGTCGAGCTGGGCGCGCAGGGTGGGGCGGGGGCTGTCGCCGCCGAGGATGCGCAGGTGGAGCCGGTCGAGGTCGGCGGTGGGGCGGCCGGTGTCGAAGGTGCGCTGCTGCTTGCCGTGGCTGGTGACGGTCACGCTCGTGCGGCCGTCGCCGGAGGTCAGGCTGGCCCGGCTGCCGTCGGGCAGCCGTACGTGCTGGACCGTGGTGTGCCCGGGGCGGTTGTCGTGGTCGCGCTGGTCCGCCGCGAAGGCGGTCGCCGTCGGGTACGCCACGGCCGCGACGGCGGCGGTGAGGACGGTGGCGGCGGCGATGCGGGACTTCACGGACACGGGAGGTGCCTTTCCGTAACGGTCGGCTCTGGCGGTGGCCGCCGGGCTTCCGGGGGCACGCCTTCACGTTACGGACGTTTATGTGCCGCACACCTCGACTGTCCGACCATTCTCGTCTCGGCCGAAAGGATGACCGGGGCCCGTCCGCGTCATACCAAAGTGCGGTGCCCGGCGGTCGGGGCCGGGGCGGGCGGGTGCGTGGACGGGCCGTCGGGGCCCGTACCGGGGCTGGGCCGTCCGGGTCAGCGGACGGCCTGCCGGGCCGGTACGGGCGGTCGGGTGCGGGTGGGGTACGGGCCGGGGGCGGGCTCAGCCGCCCAGGCCGGCGGCGGCCGACCTGATGGCCGAGGCGAAGGTGCTCACCTCGGTGTAGACACCGGGGTAGCCGGGGCGTGCGCAGCCCTGGCCCCAGCTGACGATGCCGACCTGGATCCAGGCGCCGGCGTTGTCCTTGCGGAACATCGGGCCGCCGGAGTCGCCCTGGCAGGTGTCCACGCCGCCCTTCTCCAGGAAGCCGGCGCATATCTCCTCGCCGGGGGTGAGGCTGCCGCCGTAGGCGCCCTCGCAGGTGGCGTCGTCGACGTAGGGGACCTCGGCCTTCTGCAGGTAGCGCTGCTGCGGGCCGCCCTCGCGGGTGGCGCCCCAGCCGGCGACGGTGAAGGTGCCCTCGTTGTAGGCGGCGGTGTCGGCGATCTTGAGGGTGGGCAGGTTGATCGGCTGGGCGAGCTTGATGAGCGCCCAGTCCTTGCCGACGCCGTTGTAGCCGGGGGCCTGCAGGACGCGGGTGGACTTGACCTTGACGGCCTGGGAGGACTGGAGGTCCACGACGCCCGCGGTGGCGGTGATGGAGGTGTTGGCGCCGCTGCCGTTCACGCAGTGCGCGGCGGTCAGGACGATCTGCTGGGTGTAGAGGGCGCCGCCGCAGCCCATGGACAGCCGCACCATGAAGGGGAACTCGCCCTGGGCGGCGTCCACGCCGCCGACGACGCTGGGGCCGGGCCGGGGCTCGGGGTCCTGGGCATGGGCGGAGGAGGGCTGGAGGCTGAACGCGGCGAGGGCGACCGCGCCCACTGCGGTGCATCTTCTGAGCACCTTGAGGTAGTTGCGCAACGGTCTTCCTTTCGTGGGAGGTTGTGCGCACCGCACGGCCGGACGGTGGGGGTCCTTGTAGGGCTCATGACAATGCGCTTGGCGATTATCGGGCCGGGTGACACCCGTGACCTAGCCGCGTTTTCGGCCAGTCGGCGAAGGCCCGCCGCCCGTACAGTGGAAGGGCACCGGCAACCGCACGGGGGTGGTCACGCGTGGGCTCGGACATCGCGATCGAGCACGGCTTCCCGCACCTGGAGGCCGTGCGGTCGGCGATCACGGCGCTGTACAAGCGGCTCTCCTACGACGGAGTGCGCTCCTTCGAGGCGAGCGTGCCGCCGGCCGGCGCCGCCTTCTCCGACGACGAGGACCCCTACCTGGGCGTCCAGCGCGTCGCCGGTGAGATGGTCCGGCACCTGCGCCTGCCCGACGCCCGAATGATCGTCAGCTTCCGGGAGATGCGGCACGCCGGAAGCGTCGAACTCGCGGCGGGACCGGAGTACTTCATCGAGCTCAACGCCCGCTTCAAGACCCACCGCCGCGACATCGGCGCCGCGCTCTCGCACGAGGTGATGCACGTCTACCTGCACCGGCTCGGCCTGGAGTTCCCCGGCACGCGCGACAACGAGATCCTCACCGACACCGCCGCCGCCTACCTCGGCGCGGGGTGGCTGCTGCTGGACGCCTACCGGGAGTCCTCGGTCTCGACGCAGAAGCTGGGCTACCTCACACCCGAGGAGTTCGGCTACGTCCTCGCCAAGCGCGCCCTCGCCTTCGACGAGGACCCCTCGCCGTGGTTCACCAGCCCGCAGGCCTACGACGCGTACGTACGGGGGCGGGAGCGCGCGCACCGGGACGCGCGCCGCCCCCCACTGGCGGCCGCCGGCCGGCTGGGGCACCACCGGTACGCCCGGGACCGGCGCGCACGCACCGCGCCCGCCGGTGCCGGGTACGCCTTCGAGGGCGCCGATCCGCTACGGGTCAGCTTCCCCTGCCCGACGTGCCATCAGCGCATCCGGGTGCCGGTGCGCGGGCGGCTGCGGGCGCGGTGCGCGCTGTGCCGGACGGTGCTGGAGTGCGACACCTAGCGGTTCACGAGCGCGCCCACCATTTGCGCAGGACCTTCTCCGCCGGCTTTCCGTGCGGCGTGTACGACAGCCTCTTCGCGGTCTCGCCGCTGTCCGGCCAGTCGTCCCACATCCACCAGCACACGCCCGCCCACCAGGGCTTGCCGTCGAACGCGGCGAGCAGCGCCTCGTACGCTGCGGCCTGTTCCTCCTCGCCGTCGCGCTTGCTGACCGTCCAGGAGAAGGGGGCGGTCGTCGTGCCGCGCTGGCTGACGTAACCGGCCTCGGTGAAGAGGATCTTGCGGTGCTGTCGCTGCGAGAAGGCGGCGAGCTCCTCGGTGATCGGCTGCCATGCCTGCCGCAGCCGCGCCGTGTCCGTCGTCGCCTTGTCCGCCAGCGGCCAGTACGCGTCGATGCCGATGACGTCGAGGTCCTTCCAGAAGGGGATCTTCTGGTACTCGTCGTAATTGGCGGCGTACGTCAGCGGGCCCTTGTAGCGCTCGCGGACCGCGGCGATGGTCCGGCCCCAGCGCTCGCCGTCCTGCGAGGTGCCCGCGAGTTCGGTGCCGACCGAGAACTGCTCGACGCCCGTGTCCTGGGCCAGCCGCGCGTAATGGGTGATGAAGCGCCGGTACGCGTCGAACCAGGCGTCCCGGTCGCGGGGGCGGATCTCGGCGCGGTCACCGCCCTTGGTCAGGTCCACATGGGGCTTGACCATGGCCTTGAGCCCCGCCTCGTGGGCGAGGCGGACGATGTGGCGCAGGCTGTCGTCGGCGGCGGTCTCGCCGGTGGTGCGCATGGCCGAGTCGGTGACGCGGTCCTGGTACCAGGTCGGCGTGAAGGTCACCCACCGGGCGCCGGTGGCGGCGATCTGGCGCAGATACGTTCCCGCCTGGGGACTGCTGTAGTCGTCGGTGTTCCACGAGGGAAGCGTGACGCCACGCACTCCGCTCACCTTCCTGTCGTCGGGCCGGCCGCTCCGGTCGCCGCCCGTGGGGCCGGGTCCGGGGTCGCCGTCACCGTCGCCGGACGAGGAGCACCCGGCGACGAAGAGGACGGCCACCGCCGCCAGCGCGGCGGCCGTCCTCCTCATCGCGTTCACTGGGTGAGAGCCGCGGGGGCCACGAAGGTGTAGCCGAGGGCACGGATGCCTTCGACCGTCTGCTTCAGCGGCTCCACGTCGTAGTACGGGTGGTAGAAGAAGCTGGCCACGCCGTCACGGACGGCCAGGTTGGCCTTGGCCGACGCGATGAGGTCGGCCGGCAGCCTCGCCGGATGGTTGTTGTAGGGCACGGGCTCGTAGTTGCCGATGTTCTCGGGGAGCACGGTCGTACCGTAGACGTCCTTGACCGCGTACGGGAAGAACTGCCCGATGTATCGGCTGGAGTTCACCGTTCCGCCGCTGAGCGTCCCGGCGAAGTACAGCGAACGCTCCAGCCGGGCGGTGTAGTTCTGGCCGAAGACCCGGTAGTCGGTGGCCGAGGCCGCGTAGTGCGGCGTCGTCCACAGCGTGGGCTTGGGCAGGCCCGCGGCCGTGAAGGCGGCGAGGGCGGACGTCACCCTGGACTGCGCCCAGATGGTGGAGTCCTCGGGGACCGGCCCGTCGTAGATGACGCTGTCGGCGGCGTCGACGTGGGCGCGGAAGAACTCGAAGTCGTCACCCGTGACCCCGGTGTAGGGGTTGTTGACGTTCTTGTACTGGTGCGTGTAGCCGTGGTTCATCAGGACGGCGCCGCGCTGGAGCATGTACTTCAGCGCCGAGACGACCTGCGGGGCCTGGGCCAGGGTGACCGTCTTGGGCACGCCGTTGTTGTAGGCGCCCTTGGGGTCGGTGTACACCGGGATGACGTTGATCCCGTAGGGGATCTTCTGCGAGTAGAGGTAATCGGCCATCGCCCGCAGCTTCGCCGGGTCGGCGTCGGGGCTGATGTCCTCCAGCCTCACGAACGCCCGGTGGCGCTCGGCGGTCGCGGGGGCCAGACCGTCGAAGAGCAGGTCCTCGAAGACGATGACGCGGTCGGCCTCGGAGACGTAGCTGAAGGGGATCTCCCCCACGTACGTGAGGTTGCCGGAGCGGAAGGCCCAGGGGAACGTCGCCCCGCTGTTGGCGTCCTTGGCCTGGGCGATCTCGGTGATGTCGGGGTAGTCCGGGCCGTCGGAGACCGCGGGGTGCAGCACGCCGCCGTCGAAGCCGGTGGGGATCTTCCGGGTCAGCGTCTGGTTCTTGTACGTGACCTGGTTGATGTTGCCGACGTTGCCGTTGGTCTCGTAGAACGAGTTGGTCGGGTCCCAGCCGTACTTCTTCTTGAAGTTCTCCACGCCGACCGCGTTGGCCATGCCCCAGATGTTGTCGCCGATCCAGTTGACGGGCTTGGTGGTCTTCAGCGCGTCCTGGTAGAAGGCGGCGGGGATGGCGTCGGGCAGCGTACCGCCGTAGTAGGTGGAACCGATGTAATAAGTGGAGGTGTACTGCTCCACCATGCCCGCGGTGTAGGCGGAGACCGGCTTGGCGGTGACGGTGCCGAAGTGGCCGGCGAGGTTGGAGACCGCCATGGCGTAGAGCTCGCCGAGATGGCCGTAGGGGCCGGTCGTGTCGTAGAGGACGAGCGCCGAGGGGCCGGCCGCGGCGGCGAGCGCCTGGGTGCCGGCGGCGGTGACGGTCGTCTTCGGGGCGGGCGCGGGGCTGATGGTCAGCGTGCCGGCGCGGCGCTTGCGGTCGTTCGCGAGACGGCTGCTCGCCCAGGCCTTGAGGTCGTTGGTGCTCGCCCCCGAGAGCGAGGCGGAGCTGATGCCCTTGAGTCCGTGCGGAGGCCGGGGTTTGTCGTCCCGGCCTATCGCGGCCTCGGCGCCCGTGGAAAGCGCGACGCCGCCCAGCAGGGCGGCGATGAGGGCCAGGATGAGCGAGAGCCGGGAAATCCCCGCTCTCCCTCGCATGTTTTCCATTGTTGTTCCCCCCTGGTTGACCAGCTGTTGTCGATTCCTTCCCCGTAGGGGCCAGGTCCCGACAGTTGGCTGATTCTTGTGGCCCTCTGGAGGGGGTGTCAATAGACAGCCCTGGCCCGGACCGTTCAATAAATGACAACCAAATTGGTGCAGACCAAAGATCCCATCAGTCACACCACTGTCTCCAGCAGGCATAACTACCGGTTGGTCCACAGAATTTACTGTTCCGATTCAACATCTCTCACCATGAAGGACTGAACAGGTCGCTCGGTCTGATACCTTCCCAGCGCACGCCTCAAGCGAGGCGGAATCCGGGGGGAACTCATGTACGGAAAACCCGCTCTGGGGACAGTCCTGCCTTTGGCCGGGCTGACGGCAGCCCCAGAAGTTATGCCGGGCATACCCTTTGCCAGGGGACTGCAGGAAGCGGCGGGGGCAGGTTTCCTGCTCTACTGCGCGATAGCCGCCGTACTTCTTTCGGCCAAATTCTGGTTCGTGCTCCGAAGCTCCGGTGACCGTTGATGATCACCGAAGTCCTGCTGTGGTCCAGCATCGCCATCATCGTGATGGCCGGGTGCTACAACAGCACCCTCTTCGTCCTCTCCAGACGTCGCGTCCGCCGCGACCGCGGCCCACGCGCCGAACGTCTCTACGTCTTCCTCCTCGCCTGTCTGAACGAGGAGAAGGTTCTCGCCGAGAGCCTGGCCCGCATCACCGCCCTGCCGGCCGGAAACTTCATGGCCCTGGTCATCGACGACGCCTCCGACGACCGCACGGCCGCCATCGCCCGCGCCGCCGACCCCGACCGGGTCCGGCTGCTGCAGCGCCACCTTCCCAACGCCCGCAAGGGCAAGGGCGCCGCCCTCAACGACGGCATCCGCCATCTGCGGGAGTCCGGCCTCCTCGACGGCCGCGATCCGAGCGACGTCATCGTCTGCGTCGTCGACGCCGACGGCCGGCTCGATCCTCATGTCGTCCAGGCGGTCGACCCCTACTTCGACGACCCGCGCACCGGCGCCACCCAGGTCGGCGTGCGCATGTACAACCGGCACAAAGGCCTGCTCGCCCGGCTCCAGGACATGGAATTCGTCATCTACGGCGACATCTTCCAGTCCGCCCGCCGCTACTTCGGCAGCGTCGGCATGGGCGGCAACGGCCAGTTCATGCGGCTCTCCGCGCTGGACACCCTCGGCGACGGAAGCGGCAGGGGACCATGGAGCGACTCCCTGACCGAGGACCTCGACCTCGGGGTGCGCCTCATCGCCCGCGGCTGGACCAACCAGCACTGCACCACCGCCGCGGTCTCCCAGCAGGCCGTGCTCGACGTCCGCCGGCTCGTGCGCCAGCGCTCCCGCTGGTTCCAGGGCCACCTGCAGTCGGCCGGGCTGGTCCCGCTGATCCTGCGCGAGGTGCCCACCAAGGCCGCCGTGGACCTGCTGTACCACCTCTCCAGCCCCGTGCTGATCCTGCTCACCTCACTGCTGCCGCTGTCCTTCCTCGTCGCCACGGCCGGCACCGTCATCGGCTCGATCCAGGCCGGACACGCGCTCATCTCGCCCATGTGGATCGCCGGCCCGTACGTGCTGTCCTTCACGGCGGCGTACGCCTACGGCTGGGTCTACTCCCGGCGCGAGCGAGGACTCGGGCTCGTCCGCGCGATTCTGCTCTCCCACGTGTTCGTCCTCTACGGCTACATCTGGTTCGCCGCCGGATGGTGGGGCCTGTGGCGGATGCTCACCGGCAAGCAGACCTGGCTCAAGACCGCGCGCACCTGACGCCGGCACCGCGCGCGCCGGAGGACCGGCGCGCGCCCACCTCAGGACCGGCAGCGCCCCCAATCATCAGCCAAGCAAAGGTACTTCTAGGGAGACCCATGTCCCCGAACGTCATCGCCACGCCCGTACGCGCCATGCTCGTGCTGGGCACCCGGCCGGAAGCCATCAAGCTCGCGCCGCTCGCCCGCGCCATGGCCGCCTCGCCGCTCTTCGACCCCATCGTCGTCACCACCGGCCAGCACCGCGAGATGCTCCACCAGATGCTCGAACTCCTCCAGGTCGAGGTGGCCGTCGAACTCGACGTCATGCGGGAGCGGCAGGAGCTGTCCACCCTCACCGCCCGCCTCGTGGACGGCCTGGGCGAGGTCGTCCGCGAGCAGCGCCCCGACGTCGTGGTCGTCCAGGGCGACACCACCTCCGCCCTGACCGGCGCCCTCGCCGCCTTCTACGAGCACATCCCCGTCGCCCACGTCGAGGCCGGGCTGCGCACCGGGGTGCTGGACAACCCCTTCCCCGAGGAGCTCAACCGGCGCCTCATAGGGCGCATGGCCCGCTGGCACTTCGCGCCCACCCCGCGCGCCGCCGGCCACCTGACCGCCGAAGGGGTGCCGGACGCCGAGGTGTTCGTCACCGGCAACACCGTCATCGACAATCTGCTGTGGGTCCTCGAACAGGACACCGGCACCAACCTCTTCCGCACCGACCTGCGGCGCGTCCTGGTCACCCTGCACCGCCGCGAGAACCAGGGCGACAAGATGCGGGCCATGGGCAAGGCCCTGCGGCAGCTCGCCGACCGCGGCGACGTGGAGCTCGTCCTGCCGCTGCACAAGAGCCCCGCCGTCCGCGAGGCCCTGCTGCCGGAGCTGACCGGCCACCCCCACATCCGCGTCGTCGAGCCGCTGGGCTACGTCGACTTCTCCGCCACGCTCGCCGGCTGCGACCTCGTGCTGACCGACTCGGGCGGCATCCAGGAGGAGTCCCCGAGCCTCGGCAAGCCGGCCCTGGTCCTGAGGACCACCACCGAGCGGCCCGAGGCCGTCGAGGCGGGAGCGGCCAAGCTGGTCGGCACCGAACCGCAGGCCATCCTCGACGCGGCCGTACACCTGCTGGACGACGAGGAGGAGTACCGGCGGATGGCGACGGCCGGCAACCCCTTCGGTGACGGTCGTGCCACGGAGCGCATCGTGGCGCAGCTGGCGGAGGACTTCGGTGCCGACGCCGGGGCGGTGGCCGTATCCGATGCCGTGATCGCCCCACAGCCCGATGGTCCGGGGTCATACTCGACGGCATGACGAGAGATCGCCGGCTTCTCGCCCTCGCCGTGCTCGCGGCCGCCGTGGTGACGGGTATCGCACTGGCCGTGAGCACCATGTGGGAAGACAGCGGAGAGCCGGCGAGGCCGTGGGCCGAGGGATCGGTCCACGGCCCCTGGCGGTCGGTCTTCGACGGCCACGGCGTGAACATCGGCCGCCACGACGGCCTGGCCCTCTCCCCCCAGCCCGCCAAGGTGCCGGAGGAGACCCACGCGGGGCTGATCGTCTCCACCGGGCACTACGGGGACGTCGACTACCGCGCGCGGATGCGCACGGAGGCCCAGCTGCGCACCCCCGAGCCCAACCCGTGGGAGGTGCCGTGGCTGGTGTGGGGCTACACCGACCCGGAGCACTTCTACTACATCACGCTCAAGCCCAACGGCTGGGAGCTGGGCAAGCGCGACCCCGCCTATCCCGGCGGGCAGCGGTTCCTGGCGACCGGCGCGGAGCGCTTCCCGGTGGGCAAGTGGTCGGACGTGCGGGTCGGGCAGCGCGGGGCCCGGATAGAGGTGAGCGTGGACGGGCGGGGGCTGGTGGCCTACGAGGACAAGGAGCGCCCGTATCTGCGGGGCAACGTCGGGGCGTACACGGAGGACGCCCGGGTGGTGTTCAGCGACGTGTCGGTGCGCTCCGCCGACTGACGATCCGGCGGTTCCCGCCGGGCTGTTGCGGACCATCGTGGAACGGCGCCTGCCTCGGCCGGGGAGGTGAGGCAGGCGCCGGGTAGGGCGGGCCGCGTGCTCGGCGGCCGGGGGGGGGTCAGACGCTGAGCGCGCGGTCCGTCGGCCTGACCGGGGCGGGCAGGGTGCTGGTTCCGGTCAGGTAGCGGTCCACGCCGCGGGCGGCGGAGCGGCCCTCGGCGATGGCCCAGACGATGAGCGACTGGCCGCGGCCCGCGTCGCCGGCGACGAACACGCCGGGGACGTTGGTGGCGTAGTCGGTGTCACGGGCGATGTTGCCGCGCTCGTCCAGGGCGAGGCCGAACTGCTCGACGAGACCGTTCTGTCGATCCGTCCCGGTGAAACCCATCGCGAGGGTGACGAGCTGGGCGGGGATGCGACGCTCGGTGCCGGGCTTCTGCTCGAGCTTGCCGTCGACGAACGCGACCTCGACCAGGTGCAGCCACTGGACGTTACCGTCCTCGTCGCCCTCGAAACGGGTGGTGGAGACGGAGTAGACCCGCTCCCCGCCCTCCTCGTGGGCCGAGGTGACCTTGTAGAGCATGGGGAAGGTCGGCCAGGGCTGGTTCGCGTTCCGCTCCTCCCCCGGCCGGGGCATGATCTCCAGCTGGGTGACGGAGGCAGCGCCCTGGCGGTGGGCGGTGCCGACGCAGTCGGCGCCGGTGTCACCGCCGCCGATGACGACGACGTGCTTGCCCTCGGCGGTGATCGGGGAGACCGTGAGGTCGCCCTCCTGCACCTTGTTGGCCAGCGGCAGGTACTCCATGGCGAAGTGGATGCCCGCCAGGTCGCGGCCGGGGACGGGCAGGTCGCGGGAGGTGGTGGCGCCGGCGGCGATGACGACGGCGTCGTAGCGCTTGCGCAGCTTCGCGGCGTCGATGTCGCGGCCGATCTCCACCTCGGTGCGGAACTTGGTGCCCTCCGCGCGCATCTGCTCGATGCGGCGGTTGATGTGGCGCTTCTCCATCTTGAACTCGGGGATGCCGTAGCGCAGCAGCCCGCCGATGCGGTCGGCGCGCTCATAGACGGCGACCGTGTGGCCGGCGCGGGTCAGCTGCTGGGCGGCGGCGAGTCCGGCGGGGCCGGAGCCGATGACGGCGACGGTCTTGCCGGAGAGGCGCTCGGGCGGCTGCGGGGTGACGTCGCCGGCGTCCCAGGCCTTGTCGATGATGGTGACTTCGACGTTCTTGATGGTGACGGGCTGCTGGTTGATGCCGAGCACGCACGCGGACTCGCACGGCGCGGGGCACAGCCGCCCGGTGAACTCGGGGAAGTTGTTGGTGGCGTGCAGCCGCTCGGAGGCGGCGCCCCAGTCCTCGCGGTAGGCGTAGTCGTTCCACTCGGGGATGAGGTTTCCGAGCGGGCAGCCGTTGTGGCAGAACGGGATGCCGCAGTCCATGCAGCGGCTCGCCTGCTTGGAGATGACGGGCAGCAGGGAGCCGGGGACGTAGACCTCGTTCCAGTCGCGGACGCGTTCGGCGACGGGACGGGTGCGGGCGACCTCGCGGTCGGTGGTCAGAAAGCCCTTCGGGTCAGCCATGGGTCGCCGCCTCCATCATCTTCTCGTGGGTCTCGGTCTCGGAGAGACCGGCTCGCTCGGCGGCGTCCTTGGCGGCGAGCACTGCCTTGTACGTGGTCGGCATGACCTTGCGGAAGCGGGTCACGGCCGTGTCCCAGTCGGCGAGGAGGGTCGCCGCGACGGTGGAGGCGGTCTCCTCGTGGTGGCGGCGCACCACGTCGTGCAGCCACTGCCGGTCGTCGGCGTCGAGGGTGTCGACGGCGGCGGCCAGCTCCTTGTTGACGTTGTCGGGGTCGAGGTCGACGACGTAGGCGACGCCGCCGGACATGCCGGCCGCGAAGTTGCGTCCGGTGGCTCCGAGGACGACGGCCCGGCCGCCGGTCATGTACTCGCAGCCGTGGTCGCCGACGCCCTCGGAGACGACGGTGGCGCCGGAGTTGCGGACGCAGAACCGCTCGCCGACGCTGCCGCGCAGGAACAGTTCGCCGCCGGTGGCGCCGTAGGCGAGGGTGTTGCCGGCGATGGTGGAGTACTCGGCGAGGTGGTCGGCGCCGCGGTCGGGGCGGACGACGATCCGGCCGCCGGAGAGGCCCTTGCCGACGTAGTCGTTGGCGTCGCCCTCCAGGCGCAGGGTGACGCCGCGCGGCAGGAAGGCGCCGAAGGACTGGCCTGCGGAGCCGGTGAAGGTGATGTCGATGGTGTCGTCGGGCAGTCCGGCGCCGCCGTACTTCTTGGTGACCTCGTGGCCGAGCATGGTGCCGACGGTGCGGTTGATGTTGCGGATGGGCACCTGGGCGCGGACGGGCTGGGCCTGCTCGGCGCCGACGGTGTTGAGGGCGTCGGCGGCGAGCTTGATCAGCTGGTTGTCGAGCGCCTTGGCCAGGCCGTGGTCCTGTGCGGTGGTGCGGTGGCGGACGGCGCCGGCGGGCAGGTCGGGCACGTGCAGCAGGGGCTCGAGGTCCAGGCCCTGGGCCTTCCAGTGGCCGACGGCCTTGGCGGTGTCCAGGAGCTGGGCCTGGCCGACGGCCTCCTCGAGGGTGCGGAAGCCCAGTTCGGCGAGGATCTCGCGGACCTCCTCGGCGATGAACTCGAAGAAGTTGACGACGAATTCGGCCTTGCCGTTGAAGCGCTCGCGCAGGACGGGGTTCTGGGTGGCGATGCCGACGGGGCAGGTGTCCAGGTGGCAGACGCGCATCATGACGCAGCCGGAGACGACCAGCGGGGCGGTCGCGAAGCCGAACTCCTCGGCGCCCAGCAGGGCGGCGATGACGACGTCGCGGCCGGTCTTGAGCTGGCCGTCGGTCTGCACGACGATGCGGTCGCGCAGCCCGTTGAGCAGCAGGGTCTGCTGGGTCTCGGCCAGGCCCAGCTCCCAGGGGCCGCCGGCGTGCTTGAGCGAGGTCAGCGGGGAGGCGCCGGTGCCGCCGTCGTGGCCGGAGATCAGGACGACGTCGGCGTGGGCCTTGGAGACGCCCGCCGCGACCGTGCCGACGCCGACCTCGGAGACCAGCTTCACATGGATGCGGGCGGCGGGGTTGGCGTTCTTGAGGTCGTGGATGAGCTGGGCGAGGTCCTCGATGGAGTAGATGTCGTGGTGCGGGGGCGGCGAGATCAGGCCGACGCCGGGGGTGGAGTGGCGGGTCTTCGCGACCCAGGGGTAGACCTTGTGGCCGGGCAGCTGGCCGCCCTCGCCGGGCTTGGCGCCCTGGGCCATCTTGATCTGGATGTCATCGGAGTTGACCAGGTATTCGCTGGTCACGCCGAAGCGTCCGGAGGCCACCTGCTTGATGCTGGAGCGGCGTGCGGGGTCGTAGAGGCGCTCGGGGTCCTCGCCGCCCTCACCGGTGTTGGACTTGGCGCCCAGCCGGTTCATGGCGATGGCGAGGGTCTCGTGGGCCTCCTGGGAGATGGAGCCGTAGGACATGGCGCCGGTGGAGAAGCGCTGGACGATGGCGCTGACCGGCTCGACCTCGTCGAGGGGGATGGCGGGGCGGTCGCTCTTGAAGGAGAACAGGCCGCGCAGGGTCATCAGCCGCTCGGACTGCTCGTCCACGCGCCGGGTGTACTGCTTGAAGATGTCGTAGCGGCGGGCACGGGTGGAGTGCTGCAGCCGGAAGACGGTGTCGGGGTCGAAGAGGTGCGGCTCGCCCTCGCGGCGCCACTGGTACTCGCCGCCGATGTCGAGGCGGCGGTGGCTGGCGGGGACGCCGGTGACGGGGTAGGCCTTGGTGTGCCTGGCCGCGACCTCGCGGGCGACGACGTCCAGGCCGGCGCCGCCGATCTTGGTGGCGGTGCCCTGGAAGTACGTCGCGACGAAGTCCTCGTCCAGGCCGACGGCCTCGAAGACCTGGGCGCCGCGGTAGGAGGCGACCGTCGAGATGCCCATCTTGGACATGACCTTCAGGACGCCCTTGCCGAGCGCCTTGATGAGGTTGCGGATGGCGTCCTCGGGGGCGAGGTCCGGCAGGAACGTCCCTGCCCGGACGAGGTCCTCGACGGACTCCATGGCCAGGTACGGGTTCACCGCCGCCGCGCCGTAACCGATGAGCAGCGCGACGTGGTGGACCTCGCGGACGTCCCCGGCCTCCACCAGCAGCCCCACCTGGGTGCGCTGCTTGGTGCGGATGAGGTGGTGGTGGATGGCCGAGGTCAGCAGCAGGGACGGGATGGGGGCGTGCTCGGCGTCGGAGTGCCGGTCGGAGAGCACGATGAGGCGGGCGCCGTCGGCGATGGCGGCGTCGGCCTCGGCGCACATCGCCGTGAGGCGGGCGGCCAGCGCCTCGCCACCGCCGGAGACCCGGTACAGGCCGGAGAGCGTGGCGGCCTTCAGGCCCGGCAGGTCGCCGTCGGCGTTGATGTGGATGAGCTTGGCGAGCTCGTCGTTGTCGATGACGGGGAACGGCAGGGTGACGCTGCGGCAGGACGCGGCGGTGGGGTCGAGGAGGTTGCGCTGCGGGCCGAGGGAGGAGATCAGCGAGGTGACGAGCTCCTCGCGGATGGCGTCCAGCGGGGGGTTGGTGACCTGCGCGAAGAGCTGGGTGAAGTAGTCGAAGAGCAGGCGCGGGCGCTCGGACAGGGCGGCGATCGGCGAGTCGGTGCCCATCGAACCGATGGGCTCGGCGCCGGACTTGGCCATGGGGGCGAGGATGACGCGCAGCTCTTCCTCGGTGTAGCCGAAGGTCTGCTGGCGGCGGGTGACCGAGGCGTGGGTGTGCACGATGTGCTCGCGCTCGGGGAGGTCGGCCAGGTCGATCAGGCCGGCCTCCAGCCACTCCTGGTAGGGCTGCTCGGCGGCGAGGGCGGCCTTGATCTCGTCGTCCTCGATGATGCGGTGCTGCTCGGTGTCGACGAGGAACATCTTGCCGGGCTGCAGGCGGCCCTTGCGGACGACCTTGGCGGGGTCGATGTCGAGGACGCCGACCTCGGAGGAGAGCACGACGAGGCCGTCGTCGGTGACCCAGTAGCGGCCGGGGCGCAGACCGTTGCGGTCGAGGACGGCGCCCACGACGGCGCCGTCGGTGAAGGTGACGCAGGCCGGTCCGTCCCAGGGCTCCATGAGGGTGGAGTGGTACTGGTAGAAGGCGCGCCGGGCCGGGTCCATGGAGGCGTGGTTCTCCCAGGCCTCGGGGATCATCATCAGCACGCTGTGGGGCAGCGAGCGGCCGCCGAGGTGGAGGAGCTCCAGGACCTCGTCGAAGGAGGCGGAGTCGGAGGCGTCGGGGGTGCAGACGGGGAAGATCCGCCCGAGGTTGCCGTCGGCGCCGAACAGCTCGCTGGCCAGCTGGGATTCGCGTGCCCGCATCCAGTTGCGGTTGCCCTTGACCGTGTTGATCTCGCCGTTGTGGGCGACGAAGCGGTAGGGGTGGGCGAGCGGCCAGCTCGGGAACGTGTTGGTGGAGAACCGGGAGTGCACCAGCGCGACGGCGGTGGCGCAGCGGCGGTCGGAGAGGTCCGGGAAGAACGGCTCCAGCTGCCCGGTGGTGAGCATGCCCTTGTAGACGATGGTGCGGGCGGACAGCGAGGGGAAGTACGTGTCCGCCTCGCGCTCGGCGCGCTTGCGCAGGGCGAAGGCCTTGCGGTCGAGGACGAGGCCGGTGTTCACGCCGTCGGTCACGAACAGCTGGCGGAAGGCGGGCATGGTGGCGCGGGCGCCGGCTCCGAGCAGGTCGGGGGCGACGGGCACCTCGCGCCAGCCGAGGACGGTCAGGCCCTCCTCGGCGGCGATCGTCTCGATGCGCGAGACGGCGGCGGCCGCCTCCTGGTCGTTCGCGGGGAGGAAGCCGATGCCGACGGCGTACGCGCCGGCCTCGGGGAGGGCGAAGGTGACGCTCTCGCGGAGGAAGGCGTCGGGGACCTGCAGCAGGATGCCCGCGCCGTCGCCGGAGTCGGGGTCGGAGCCGGTGGCGCCGCGGTGCTCCATGTTGCGCAGGACGGTGAGCGCCTGTTGCACGAGCTCGTGGCTCGCCTCGCCGGTGAGAGTCGCGACGAAGCCCACGCCACAGGCGTCGTGCTCGTTGCGCGGGTCGTACATCCCCTGCGGGGCGGGGTGGGATGCGTGGCGCATCGGCGCTCCCGTCGTCGTCTGGCAGTCATGTCAGAGGCATGTGCCGAGGGACGACGTTGGCCCTCGCTGAGAAGGTTGGTGCAAATTACATGATGGGGCGCTTCTCAAAAAGTGGAAGGGTCGGTCCATCATGTGGACATCGGTGTGGCGGGCGGGCGCTCCGGATCCCTGGGATCGCCAGGCCCGGCCGCGCCGAGAATCAGCACAGCACGGGCGGCGTTGCCCGCTGCGCTTCCGGATTGTGCCCTGTCCCCGAGGAACTGAAACCGCGGAGAAACACGCACGTTATGCGGAAGCGCGCATAAGAATTACCCGACGGCGGTGCCGAAGGCAATACCGAGGAGGTATGTCACACCCGCCGCGGCACCGCCCAGCACCAGCTGGCGCAGCCCGCTGAACCACCACGACCGGGCCGTCACCCGGGCCACGACGGCCCCACAGGCGAAGAGCCCCACCAGTGCCAGCAGCACCGCGGGCCACAGCTGGGTGGCCCCGAGGAGGTACGGCAGGAGAGGCAGCAGGGCGCCCAGCGCGAAGGAGCCGAAGGAGGACACGGCCGCGACGGCGGGCGAGGGCAGGTCGGACGGGTCGATGCCGAGCTCTTCGCGGGCGTGGATCTCCAGCGCCTGCTCGGGGTCCTTCGACAGCTGCCGGGCGACCTCGCGCGCCAGCTCCGGCTCGACGCCGCGCGACTCGTACAGCGCGGCGAGCTCCGCCAGCTCGTCGCCCGGGTGCTTGTGCAGCTCGTGCCGCTCCACGTCCAGCTCGGCCAGGACCAGTTCGCGCTGGGAGGCGACGGAGGTGTACTCGCCGGCCGCCATGGAGAAGGCGCCCGCCGCGAGGCCGGCGAGGCCGGCTATGACGATGGCGTGCGAGGAGGCGGTGCCGCCGGCGACGCCCGTCATCAGGGCCACGTTGGAGACGAGTCCGTCCATGGCCCCGAACACCGCGGGTCGCAGCCAGCCGCCGTTCACATCGCGGTGCGTGTGATTGTCGCGGTGGGCGGCGTGTGTCGCCGCGGCCGTATCCAGGACAGCCATCTCTTCGAGCGCTCCCTCTCCCAGGGGCCCGGGCCCTTCGCCCCACCCCTCCGTGACTCGAAGGTACGCACGAATGGCGGTGATCCGCTAGCAAGGAAGGCCGAACTTACCTCTCTGACCTGCGGCTTTGTGGTGAGGGCGGGGAGATTTCCGGTGAGCGGAAGGATCTATTCCGGCCAGGGGCGGCAAAAGGCCCCCACGGCGGGTGCCGTGGGGGCCAGAAGCGACGCGCCGCGTCAGACCTTCGTCAGACCTTCTTCTCCTTGGACGGCTTAGAGGGCGCGGCGGGCTTACGAGGCGAGCGCTCGGCGTCCGCGCTGTCACCCTCGGGGCTGTCGCCGTCCGCGGCCTCCTCACCGGCACCCGGCTCCACCACGAGCTCCCGCCCGGGGGCCTTCTTCGCGGAGATCACGATGTAGGCGACGGCGGCGAGGAAGAGGACGATGGACGTCCAGCCGTTGAGGCGCAGGCCCAGTACGTGGTGGGCCTCGTCGACGCGCAGGTACTCGGTCCAGAACCGCCCGACGGTGTAGGCGGCGACGTAGAGCGCGAAGGCCCGGCCGTGCCCGAGCTTGAAGCGGCGGTCGGCGAGGATCACCAGGGCGGCGACACCGAGGCACCACAGCGACTCGTACAGGAACGTCGGGTGGTACGTACCGGCGACGCGCCCGATCGCCGGGTCCGCGTCGATCTTCAGCGCCCACGGCAGGTCCGTGGGCTTGCCGTAGAGCTCCTGGTTGAACCAGTTGCCCCAGCGCCCGATGGCCTGGGCCACCGCGAGCCCGGGCGCGACGGCGTCCGCCCAGGCCGGCAACGGAATCCCCCGGCGCCGGCACCCGATCCACGCCCCGACCGCCCCGAGCGCCACCGCGCCCCAGATGCCCAGGCCGCCTTCCCAGATCTTGAAGGCGTCCACCCAGTTCCGGCCCGAGCCGAAGTACAGCTCGTAGTCGGTGATCACGTGATAGAGCCGCCCACCGACAAGCCCGAACGGCACCGCCCACACAGCGATGTCGGCAACCGTCCCGGCCCTGCCGCCGCGCGCTACCCAGCGCCGGTTGGCGAGCCAGACGGCGACGAAGACGCCGATGATGATGCAGAAGGCGTAGCCGCGCAGGGGGACCGGCCCGAGGTGGACCACTCCGGTGGAGGGACTGGGGATGTATGCGAGATTCATGGCAGCTACGAACCTACCTTGTGGCGGGGCGAAGGCCCAGGGTGGTCTCGGGGCCTTCAGACTCGCGTGAGGTGGCGATCCAGAAGGGCCCGGAGACGATCGGCGTCCGATGCGACCACCAGGCCACGCTTGGGTAGCGCCGCCATGTGTTCGGCACCCTTGTCCTTACCGAAGATCAGGAAGTGCACCGGGGTCTCCGCGTAGTACGGACACACCGACCACTCGAAACTGCTGCTCCCACGCTCGGCAGTGGCACGCACACCGTGCGCATCCACGCTGACGCGTGTCTGACCGTACTGCTCGGCGAGGCGGTACAAGGAGCGCGCCCGTTTCCGTCCGGAGAGGAAGGCGACCAGAGGACCGACGAGCGCCAGGCACCAGAGTGGGACAGCCGTGATACCGGACCCGCCCAGACCAATGATCACTGCCGTGAAGGCGGCCGCCATCACGGCAGATCCTATGAACAGCCGCTTGGCTCTGCGCCCGGAAGGCGTAAGACGCCACTGGGCACGTACGACTGCCGTCATGTCGTCCGGCGTGGGCTGGTAGACCAGCTCGATTGCCTGCTCGTCGACGGCTGCTTCGACTTCCTGGCCTGTGGCCACCGATCCGTTCCTCCTGGTTGGCGCTGAAGCGCGTGATCATACAGAGGAGGGCATCCGACCAGCCGCCGCCAGTGCCGAGTAGCCACGAGGCCAGGCGCCACAGGTGCCGCAGCCGGCACACGCCCGCCATTCAAAACACGACGTCCCACCCCGGCATGCCGGGGTGGGACGTCATTACGAGGCCATAACAGCACACGGCGAGCGGCTGAGCAGCCAACCCGCACAGTCAGGCTGTCACATGCCGCGATCCGGGCCGTACCAGACAGCTGTCTCGTCGCCGTAACTCATGGGTCGGCCTTCGAGCTTCACCGGCCCCGGGTAGAAGGCAGAACTGTTCGGGCCCGCCATGTCCTCACCGACCAGATATCGATAGAGCCACTCGGAGAAGCTAATCGAGTACTCGAAGAACTCCCCTTCCCCATCGTCGACGAAGAGGCGCCATTCCTGACCGCCAGCCCCTCTCGCCAGGAAAACAGTCTCTCCACGGTTGGTACTGGCGACAGGGGTCAGGCCATCGCTCGTTCCGAACCTCATCTCGCTTATACCGAGTGCGGGACGAGGGTCTCCATCGATATCGTCGCCCCAGGGGACCTCTTCCCAGGCCACCACCGTCTCGCGGATCCACTCCCCCAGGTTCCATCGGGCAGTAGCCGGATGATCCAGGTACAGATGACCGTTGAGCTGCACGGGCCCGTAGGCTTCAAGAATCTTCTTGTAGTCCGCGGGAAGCTCGAAGCCCAGGGAAGCTTCGAGGTCGGCCCAGGCTTCCGGACTCGCGCCGTACCCCCTCGCCTCGCCCAGCATGGCAACAACATCGCCAAGATAGTCGGAACTCATCACTCTCTACCTCCTCGGGCAATCTGGATCGCCTGTCGTGGTGCCACCGGTCGGTGACTGATGAACGAAGCAGTGTTTCGTTGTTCCATCCTCGATCATCGAGTACTTGTACTCGATGGTGGTCGGAATGCCGGAGTAGGCATTCCCGTAATGAGGAACAATGGAGAGCTGCAGATGTTTACCCGGCCGAATCCCCTTGCGCAAATCTTGCTCAACTCCGTAACTGATGTACGGGGCATTGGCTTTCTCGTACTCTGCAACGAGGTTCCTCAAGTCGATTCCTGAGCCACTCAGAGCAGCCGGCACAAGGTGGCCATTTGCAGGCTTGTGCCCCTGCGATGCGATCTCCCGCATACCCGGCGGTTGTGTCGAATCGTTGGTGTTCGTCCCGGGCTTCTTGCGCTTCGGGTTCTGGTCGCTGGAGTCGAAGACCCCATAGGTACCCGTGGCCCGGCACTGCTCGCCGCCTTCAAACGCATCGTAGTAGCGCTCGCGAGGCAGGTACGTAGCGTGACCGTTCGAGCTCCTTCCAGGCCCGTCATCGCACTTGCCGTCACTCCGCAAGCGACCGTTGTTCTTTCCCCCGTTTTTGTCTGTCTTCTCCTGGTTGGGGTCGATCCAACGTCCTTGCGCCGGGTCGTAGTTGTCACCGTTGAACAGGTCGAGGATGCGCGCCCCGGTAATGATCGCGTTGACCACGTCACCGGGCTTCCAACCACCACCCGGCTGCCAGTCCGGCTTCAACGGCAGGCGATTCGGCGCCGGCTTGGGATTCTTGCCGTTGTTCGGGTTCTGGTCGATCGGCGGGGGCGGAGGATGGACCGGCACGCGGGGGCGGGGGCGGGCTATCGTCCTGCCGTAGCCCCGGCTGGTCGTGGACCGGTAAGAGGGACGGTAAGGGCGGTAGTAGGTCGGTTCGTCATAGCCCCAGCCGTCGTCCTCGTCTTCCCAGAGGTTGCTGTTGTTCTCCTCGGCAGCCAGCCTGAGAAAGTTGTTGGCCTGGGCATTGATGCTGGAGGAAGAACTGCTGGTCCAGCCCTGAGACCACGAGTTGTCGTAGGAGCTGCTGCTCGAATGACCGTGCGAGCGGTTGCGATCCCATGTGTCGTAGACCGTAGCGCCGCCACCGACGACGATACTGCCGAGGACGCCCCAGCCGACCGCTTCTCCGATCGCCGCTCCGCCCCAGATGACGAGCGGGATGAAATGCCCGCTGGGGTCCGTCCCGCTGAGGGGTGATCCGTTGGCGTACAGGTAACGGTTCGCCTGAACCGACGGGCTCGGGTCCAGCTGCCACGTGTCACGGGCCGCGAAGCGTCCCGTGCCCGGCTGGTACCAGCGGGAGGCCATGTTGACATCGCCGCTCGCCGGGTCGGTCCAGCCGGACTGGTAACCCAGCGAGGATCGCGAGCCGGCCTTGGACCGGACCGTGCCGAACGGGTCGTACGAAGCGGACCCCACGACCTTCGTGCCGTCGGCCGACAGGCCGGCCACCACGTCGGTGTGCTGGTCGGTCACCGACCGCTGCGCGGTCGTACCGTCCGTGCTGCCGAGCAGTGCGCCGCCCGGCGTCCGGCTGTAGGTGCTGGTGCCGTCCGAGACGAGGTTGTTGGAGCCGCCGTCGTACGTGAAGGCGGTGTCACCGTGCCGGCTCACTCGGTCGAGCGAGTCGTAGGTGAACCTCGTGTCCCCGTCGGCGATGCGGCGCTCGAAGGCGTCATGGGTCAGCGAGCGCTTGCCACTGCCCGTGTCGACGGACGAGAGCGTGCCACGCGGCGTGTAGCCGTACCGGGTGGTGCCGTCCGTGAGCTGACGGTTGGCCTCGTCGAAGGTGGCGGCGACATCGCCGGCCTTGACGCGGTTGCCCGCGTCGTCCCACGCGTAGGTGGTGGTCTTGTCGCCGCTCGTCCAGGACGTCATGCGGCCGGACTTGTCGTACTCGTACGTCTCCTTTCCGGCGCCCGAGACGCCACTGGTGGTCTTCGTGGTCAGGAGGTTGTTGAGGTCGTAGGCGTACGCGGTCGACATGACCTGGGTCGTGCCGTCCGCACCGATGACCTTGGACTCGGTCAGACGGCCGAGCGAGTCGTAGGTGTAGTCGCGCTTGCCGCCGTTCTTCCAGTCGGTGGCACCAGCCGGCTTCGTGGCGTACTGCTCCTGCAGGACGCGACCCGCCGGGTCGTAGGCGGTCACCGTCTGGCCGCCGGTCACGGCGTCCTCGGTCCGGTTCAGACGGCCTGCGACGTCATAGCCGTACGTCGTCGTACCGGACTTGTCCGTCCGGGACGTCATGGCGCCGTCGGCGTCGTAGGCGTAGGTGGACTTGCCTCCAGGGCCGTTCGTGGTCAGCAGCTGGCCACGGTCGTTGTAGGTGTAGGTGTTGGGGTTGAGCACGTCACCCGAGCCGACCTTGGTCAGACGGCCCGCGAGGTCGTGCTCCAGGGTGCGGTCGGCCGTCTCGGCCTCGGCACCCGTGCCCGTCTCCTTGGTCAGGCGACCGTACGCGTCGAACGTGCTGCGCCGCTCGACGCCGCCGGGCAGCAGCTCGGCCACGTTCTGGCCCGCCGCGTCGTAGACCTTCGTCCACGTGCGGTCCGCCGGCTTCGGCTGGGCCGCGGTGGCGGGCTCGATCGTGGACTCGGGCAGGCCCCACGGAGTGAAGGAGTAGGTCGTGACGTTGCCACGGCCATCCGTCAGGCGCGTGCGGTTGCCCATCACGTCGTAGCCGAACGAGGTGGTGAGGGACTTGCCGTCCGCGACCGGCTCGGCCTGCTGCGTCATCCGGCCCAGGGCGTCGTACGCGAAGGTGGCCTTCGCGCCGGTCGCCGAGGTGGCGGAGACGCGGTTGCCGTCGGCGTCGTACTCCACCGCGGTGGACCGCAGAGCAGTGGTGCCCGTGCCGTAGTCGGCGGTGCCCACCACGCTGCCGAAGCCGTCGTAGCGCGTGACGCTCTTGCGGCCCGTGGGGTCCACGGTCTCGGTCTGGCGGCCCAGGACGTCGTAGTCGCGCTTCGTCGTCCCCCCACCCGGCATCGTGGCGGTCAGCACCTCGCCCGCCACGTTGTACGTGGCAGTCGCGACCCGGCCCGCCGGGCTGGTTGACGAGGTCTGGTGACCCGCGTCGTCCCAGGCGTAGCGCGTGGTGAGGTTCTGCACCGACGGGTAGCGCTCGACGTTCGTCGCCGTCAGCTGGCGGCCGAGCTCGTCGTAGGTGGCCTCGGTCCGCGCGCCGGTGGGTCCGGTGGCGGAGAGCTGGAGGCCCGTGGGCGTCCAGGAGAAACGATTCGCCTTGTCGTCGAGCGTCGACGGCTGCTGCAGGGTGCCGCCGTCGTTGTTCAGCAGGTTCGTCGCCGGGAGCGACTGCCGGATCAGGTGGCCGAGCTGGTCGTAGGTGTACGTCACGGTCCGGCCCAGCGGGTCGGTGGTCGTCGTCTTACGGCCCAGGGCGTCGTAGGAGGCCCGGGAGACGGCAGTGATCTTCTCCCCGCCCGGCGGGGTGTAGTCGGGCAGGGTCACGGCGGTGGCCCGGCCGAGCTTGTCGACCGCGGTGCGGGTCACCGACCCGTTCGCGGCACGGGCCTCTGTGGCCTCGCCGAAGGTGTTGTACCCCCTGAGGGTGGTCGGCTTGACGGCCTCGGGCTGCTGGCCCGGCTTCTCGGCCTGGACCTGCGGGGCGGTCTGCTCCACGATGCGGCCGAGGGCGTCATAGCGGTTGGTGGTGGTGAAGGCGGCGGTGTCCGCACCGGTCTCGGTGCCGCGCGGTGTGACGGCCGTGACGGGAAGGCCCCGCTGGTCGTACGTGAACTTGGCCGTGCGCGTGCGATCGCCGTCGACCGCGGTCTGGGTGAGCTTGTTGCCCGCCTTGTCGTAAGTGAAGCGCTGCGTGTTCAGCGCGGTCTTCTGCTCGACGGGCCGGTCGCCGTCGTCGTACGTGAACTCGGTCCAGCGGTTGAGGCCGTTGGGGTCGAGCACGCTGCGCTTGACGCGGCCGGTGGCGTCCACCTCGTTGGTGACGGTGGGGGTGCCTCCGGTGCCGGTCCGCTGGACGAGATTGCCCGCACCGTCGTAGGCGTTGGCCTCGAGCACGATGTCGTGCTTGCTGCCGTCGGCCTGGGTCACGCTCTTGGCCGTCTTCGACGCGAGCTTGCCGTCGTCGAA
Source organism: Streptomyces sp. NPDC021096 (assembly GCF_040641275.1). Classification (NCBI taxonomy): domain Bacteria; kingdom Bacillati; phylum Actinomycetota; class Actinomycetes; order Kitasatosporales; family Streptomycetaceae; genus Streptomyces; species Streptomyces sp. NPDC021096. The sequence continues at coordinate 103,737 of NZ_JBFADG010000014.1, forward strand.
ATAGGTGTAGGTGGTGGTGGCTCCCATCGCGTTGGCCGTCGAGGCCAGGCGGCCTGCCGGGTCGTAGGCGTTGGAGACCACTACCAGGTCCTTGGCGTCCCCGGAGGGGTCGCCCTTCCAGTCCTTGAGGACCGTTTCCGCAGGACGGCCGGCGGCCGTGTAGCGGAACTCGTAGGTCGCCCCGAGGGGGTCGGTTGTACGGACCTTACGGCCGAACGGGTCGTAGGCGACTACGGTCTCGTTGCCCTCGGCGTCGGTCGACTTGTCTTCCAGGCCGTGCTCGTCGTAGTGGTGGGAGACGGTGCGCTTGGCGTCGCCGCCGGTGGTGTCCTCCGTGGATTCGGTCAGCAGCTTGCCGTCGGGATCGAAGGCACGCGAAATCTTGGCGGTGTGGGTCGCGCCGGTGACCTCGTTCTTCACCGCGGCACCGGTCTCGGAGACGATCCGCGACATGGCGTCGTAGGCGAAGGTCGTGGTCACACCGTTCGGCTGGCTGTCGGAGACCTGGGTCTCGGACACCTTCCGACCGATGCCGTCGTAGGCGTAGCGGGTCACCAGACCCGAAGGGGCCGTGGCCTGGGCGAGGTCGCCCTGGGCCGTGTAGGCGTACTCCGTCACGGCGCCGCCGGGCGCGGTGATCGTACGGACCAGTCCGGCCGGGACACTTCCGCCGCCGATGGCGGCCTCGCTGCCCGTGGTGTACGCCGTGACGGACTTCCGCCCGTCGGCCAGCACCGTCGTGTCCGGCAGGCCGAGCGCCGTGTACGTCATGGACGTGCGGTAGCGGTCGTCGCGGGCGCTCGTGGACCGGGCGTCGCGCGTGGCCGTCGGCTTGTCGTTGCGCGGGTCGAGCGGGTCGCCGCTGTTGAGGTAGTAGTCCGTGAACGACGTCCAGCAGGAGTTCGCGTCACGGCAGGTGGTCTTGGAGACCGTGTTGCCGCGGGCGTCGTGCCCGGTGACGGCGGAGTGCCCGTTGGGGTCGGTCACGGTGTGCAGGAAACCGCCGCTGTCGTACGCGTAGGTGGTCCGACCGCCTTCCGCGTCCGTCGCGGTCACCGGGCGCTGGCCGCGTAGGGCATCGTACGTCGCGCTGCTGGTGCGGCCCGCCGGGTCGGTGACGCTGACGGTGGACGTCAGCGAGGACATCCCCGAGTGGCGCATGGCCCGGTAGTGCTCGGCTACCTGGTCCTCGCTCAGCTCCTTCGGGTAGAAGGCGGCTTCGTCGAGGTCACCCGTGAAGTAGCGGGTTCCGGGCGCCTTGCCGTCCCAGCCCTCGCTCGCGTAGCCGCCACCGAGGTAGGTGTGGGCCATCGTCTCGGGCTTGGACGGCTCGTTCAGGCTGCCGACCTTCGTACCGTCGAGGTAGAGGGACTGGCTGCTCGCACCGCCGGTGATCACGACGTGGTGCCACTGGTTGTCGGTGACGGCCGTGCCCGAGACGACCGGCTTTCCGGAGCCGCCGTGCCACAGCTGGCCCCGCAGCTTGCCGTCGGAGTCGATCAGCAGGCTGGGGTTCCAGTCGGTGGGGACCTTGCCCAGGTCCGCGTTCTGCAGACCGAGCAGGACGCCGCTCGCCTTGCCGGTACGGAACCACAGCTCCGCCGACATCGCGGGCGTGTTGCCCATGATGCCGTAGGGCAGTTCGACCGAGCCGTCCCCCGCCAGGGTCACGGCAGCGTTGTCGCCGGGCCCGAAGGCGCCGGTGGCAGCGAGCTTGGCCTTGCTGTACGTGCCGTCGCCGGGGTACACCGCGGTCTTGCTGCGGGCCTTGTCGCCGCTGGCCTCGTCGAGGCGCCAGTAGCCGGACGGTGCGTCAGCGGTGACCGTGCCGCGGTAGTGGGCACCGTCGCCGGAGACCAGGCCGGCGCGCGAGCGGTAGTGCTCGGCGACCGTGTCCTGCGTCAGCTCCTTGGTGTAGAAGGCCACCTCGTCGAGCTGACCGGTGAGGTAGCGGGTTCCGGCGCTCTGACCGTCCCAGCCCTCACTGGAGTGGCCCGCGCCGAGGTAGGCGTGGTCCAGAGTCTCCGGCTTGGCGGCACCCGCGAGGGATCCGGCCTTCGCACCGTCGAGATACAGCGCCTGTCCACTGGTGCCACCGGTCAGAACGGCATGGTGCCACTCATTGTCCGTGACCTTCTTCCCGGAGATGATCGGCTGCCAGGAGCCGCCGTGCCACAGCTGGCCCCGCAGCTTGCCGTCCGAGTCGACCAGCAGGCTCGGGTTCCAGTCGGTCGGCGTCTTGCCCAGCTCCGCGTTCTGCAGACCCAGCAGGACGCCCTGCTTCCCCGTGCGGAACCACAGCTCGAAGGAGAGCGAGTCGGCCCCCTTCAGCGGGTCCGTGGGGACCTCCACGGCACCCGCGGAGCCGTCGAGCGTCACCGAACCGTCGTCACCGTCGGAGAAGGCCCCGACCGCGCCGAGCATCACGCCGTCGCGGTACGAACCGTCCGCGCCGCCGGTGATCTCGTTGGACGCGGTGGAACCGCTGCGGTCACCCAGCCGCCAGTACTCGACGGGCCCGGAGGTACGGACCGTATCGGCGTACGCCGCCGAGCCGGCGGAATAGGAGGGCGCGGAGACCTTCCAGGTGCCGCCCTTGTCGTCCGTGGTCCCGGTGACACGACCCGTACCGGTGTCGTAGGCGACCTGGGCGTGGACGCGTCCCGACGGAAGGGTGACCTTGGTCAGCCGGCCCGACGCGGCACGTGCCCGGTGGTGCTCGGCCACGGTGGTGGCGTCCAGGGACTGCTGGTAGACGGCCACCTCGTCCATGAGGCCGGTGAAGTGCCGGACGCCGGCGGCCTGGCCGTCCCAGTTGGTGCTGGAGTAACCGGCACCAAGGTAGGTGAAGGACTGCTTGCGGTGGTCGATCGGTCCGGTCAGCGAGCCGACGAGGACACCGTCGAGGTACAGCGATTGCGTGGTGCCGGCGGCGGTGAGCGCCGCGTGGTGCCAGGTGTCGTCGTTGACGGCGGTGCCGCTGACGATGGGCTGGACCCTTCCGGTCCAGTACTGTCCGACCAGCTTGCCCGCGCTGTTCACGGAGAGGGCGGGGGTCCAGTCGTTGGGCTCGCCGTCGGCCAGCCGGCCGTCCTGGAAACCGACCAGCACGCCGGGCTTGGTGGTCTTGAACCACAGCTCGGTCGTCAGCGAGGTCGAGGTCCGGATGGTGTCCTCGGGCAGCTCCACGTACGAGTTGGTGCCGTCGAAAGCGGCGGCCTTGTCACTCGTGCCCGCCACGGCTCCGGCGGAGCCCAGCTTCACGTCCCGGTAGAGGGCCTGGTTGAGACCGGTGCGGGAAGGGGCTTCGCTTGCGGCGACGGCGCCTTGGGCCTCGCCCAGCCGCCAGTAGGAGACGGGGTTCTGGTCGAGGACCATGCTGCGGTAGAGCGAACCGTCGCCGTACTCGTAGACCGTGCACTTGTCGGTGACGCCCGGCGGGCAGACCTTGGTGAGACGGTCACCGGTGTAGGTGTACGCCCACGTCAGCCCGTCGGCGCCGGAGCCGGTTCCCTTGGCCGTGGCCGAGGCGACCTTGCCTCCGCTCCAGCTGAAGGCGAGCGAACGCCCCGACAGCATGTCGCTGGCATCGGTCAGCTTGCCGTCGGTGTACGTCAGGCGCTGTTCCCGGCCCGAACCGTCGGTGATCTTCGCCAGTCGGCCGGAAGGGTCGAAGGAGTACGTGGTGGCCGACTTGTCCCGCAGCGCCCAGCCGCCGCCGGTGACGGAGGTGAGGGTGGTCGGGCTGCCGGACGGGGCGGCGTAGGTTCCGTCGGTGTTCTTGCCGAAGCGGACCCGACTGCCGCCCGCGGTCGTCACCACGACGTTGCCGGTGCTCTCCGCGACGGCTCGCATGTCCCAGCGTGTGGACCAGCCACTGCCGAAGACGTTGTCGTCGCGTGGGTCGAGCGAGTTGTACGTGCGCACGACCGACAGCTCCGGGCCCACGGTGGGGGCGGACGCGTCGGTGGCGGCCGTGGCGTAGTTGCCCGACCGGCTGCCGAACTCACGGCCGCCGTCACCGCCGAGGTGGGCGGTCACAGCGGGCTGCGGCACCTGGGTGGTGAAGTACGCGGGTCCGGGACGGTTGGAGGTGTCCTTGCCGTCGTACACGTACGCGTACCAGGCGTAGCTCTTGCTCCAGGAGAGCCAGCCGTTGGGCACGGCCCACTGCTGGGAGGTTCCCCTGGGGCCGCTGCGGCAGTTCTTGCGGGCGTCCTTGCCCTCGACCTCGCAGACCTCGAACGAGTACTGCAGGGCGCCGGCCGGGGAGTGGTCCTCGTCCTTGCCGGATGCCCACAGAGTCGGGGTCAGGGAGTTGAGCATCCCCCCGCTGGCCGGGGACTCGGCCATGAGCTGCGGCGGCAGGTTCACCGCGGCGAACTTGATCGGTGCGCCGGGGACGCCCTCGCTGGTGAACCGGGGGCCGTCCAGGACGTCCATGGTCCACACCAGGGTGTAGGTGGCCGGCTGCAGTGCAGCGATCTTGGCGTCGAGAGTGACGCTCTGGCCCGGTGCGACGTCCTGCGGCATGGGCGTCCAGGCGACGTGCGCCGTGTCGTTGAACTCCTTGCCCGACTCGTCGTAGAGGTTGTAGCGCAGCTGGATCTTGCCACCCTTGGTCCAGGTGTCCTGGCCCTGGTTGGTGACGGTGACCTTCATGGAGCCCTGGGAGGTGGCCGTCACCGGCTTGGTGAAGTCGCCGACCTTGTAGGTGGCGCCGTACCGGGTCCAGGTGATGTCCAGGCTGGGCTTGCCGTTCGGGTAGTCGTCGGAGCCGAACTGCTTCCAGCTCTTGGTGTCCGACTCCGAGGCCTTGACGGCGAGTCCGTAGTTCTTCTTGCGTCCGTGGGTCCAGTCGCTCACCAGCTCACGGCCGGCCGAGCCGAGGCCTATGGACTCCCAGGCCGCGCCGCACGACCACGACTGGGTGTTCGGCGGTCGCCAGCCGTGCGCGAAGCTCTTCGAAGCCAGGGACGATCCGGTGTCCGGTCCCGGATAGGTCTTGGTCGAGGACTCGGACCAGTCGGACGTGATGGCGTGGACGGTCACCGGCCGTGCGTCGCAGGAGTACGACCAGGTGTTGTACAGCGACAGCTTCGCGTCGAGCACCCAGGCGTTCTTCAGCGAGCTCTCGACTCCGTCGAAGCGCAGGAAGGACGCGGCCTTGTGCGTGCCACCGTCGTAGGTGCCCGCCTTGAGGACCGTGTCGCTCGAGAAGTCGGTGTTGTAGGGGGACTGGACGTAGGTGCCGGACGTCGCGTCGACGCCCTTGACCGACGGGTCCACCTTCACCGGGAACACGCGCTCCGGCGCGTTCAGCCAGTCCTTGTCGAGGGTGACAACGAGGACCTGGCGGCCCTTGTCCGTGGCGAGGCCGTAGCGGACGCCCGTGGAGATCTCGCCTTGGTTGGCGTTCTCCGCGAGGTGGGAGTCCTCCATCCAGCCGGCCGGTATCCGGGCACGCTGCCGGCCGGCCTTGTCGGTGAACTCCACCCCGCCCTGGTCGTCCAACTTGGCCGTCAGGCCCTCGGTGCCGAGCGGGAAACGCCATTCGGTGGGCGCGTCCTTGCTCTTGAGGACGAGGGTCTCCTTGACCGTGTCGTTGCTGGCGATGTACTGCAGGTCGGCGGAGGGACGGGCGTCGGGGTAGGTGATGACGCTGCCGTCCACCGTGCCTGTCGCACGTGAGGCGCCCTCGAGCCCGTAGGCCAGCGCGATCCCGTCGCCCAGGCCCATGCGCAGCACCGGGTCCGCGTCGGCGGTGGCGGAGAAGCGGATGGCGACGGCGGTCGATCGGGTCTCCCAGAGGGGAGCGGCCTCGCCCGCCGAGCGCGTGGCCTTCTGCTCGGGACGGGTCAGCGTGGGGTCGATCTGCTCCCACGTGCCGTCAGCGGCGCGGCGGTTGACCGGCTCGTTGTAGTGCCGGGTGGTGTAGGTGCCGTCCTCGTTGCGGAAGGTGCGCTGCCGCTCCTTGCGCTCGGCGGGCAGCTCCTTGCTGTCCTTCTCGGAGAAGCCCTGTGGTGCCGGGAGAACGGGAGCCTCGGCCGGCTCCGCCGGGCCCATCTTGGGTGCCTGCGGGCGACCGCCCAGTTCCTGACCGCTGAGCTTGTGCTCGGCCGGCAACTGTCCGGGGGCCTCCAGCGCGCCGCGGCGGCCGCCATCGGCCGCCGCCTCCGTGGCACCACCGGGTGCCCGGTGGTCACGGCCCGCGGCTGATCCCCAGCGCTGGTCGGGAGCTCCGGGGCTGGATGAACTTCGATTCCATTGATCGACTGCCAGCGCAACCTGTTCGGTTCCGCATAGCAGGGCCATGACAAAAGCCATGGCGAATGCTATCTGCCGTATAAAGCGCACGAGTTTCCCTCATGGGTGAACAAAATCGATCATTATTACTACCTGACACGATCTTTATTCAACCCAAAGCGGGCACACTCGATCATGAAGTGGCGTATGTCATGCCCGCTTTGACGTAACATCAATGCGCATTGAGGGACTTACACCGCAGCTCCGGGCAAGTCGCATCTGATACGAACCAGGGATCGGGCCCCTACTTCTGCGCCTCCGCCACCAGCGACCGCAGCTTGTCCGGCGTCAGCGGCTTCGTCGGGTCGTCGTAGAGGCTCTGGCCGTTCAGCTGGACCGTGGGGGTGCCGCGCAGGCCCGAGGTGCTGAAGTTGTCCTGGGACTTCTGGACCCAGCTGTCGTGGGTGCCGTCGTTGACGCACTTCTCGAAGGGCGCCGTCTTCAGGCCCTCGACCTTGCCGGCCAGTTCCAGCAGGCGGGACTTCTTGCCGTAGGTGTCGTCCGTCTCCGGCGGCTGGTTCTTGTAGAGCTCGTCGTGGTAGGCGGGGAACTTCCCGGCGTCCTGGGCGCAGGCCGCCGCGTTGGCCGCGTTCAGGGAGCCGGAGCCGCGGAGGTTTTTGTCGATCAGGGCGACCAGGTGGTACTCGGCCTTGAGCTGGCCCTTGTCCTGCAGGTCGTGGATGGTCTCGCGGAAGCCGTTCTCGAACTGGCCGCAGCCGGGGCAGCGGAAGTCCTCGTACACCACGAGGGTGGCCTTGGCGGCGGGGTTGCCGACCGGGATGGCGAGGGCGTCCTTGCCGATGGCGCCCTGAGGGGCGACGACCGGGCCGGACGTGTGCTGCTTGTTGTCCTTGCCCTGCTGGGAGCCGGCCACCAGGGCCGCGATCCCGGCACCCGCGCCGAGGACCGCCACCACCACGACGCCCGCGATCAGGGTCCGCTTGCGCTTCGCGCGGGACTCCTCCCTCTGGCGCTGTTCCTGCAGGCGCTCACGGGCGCCGCGCTTACCGTCGCTGTTCTTCTGGCTCACGTCCGGGTACAACGAACCGGGGGTGCGCCCATGCGCGCCCCCGGTCCGCGTTTCCTTCAAACGAGGTACGTGACCCCCGGCGGAGTTACGCGCGCTTGCGCACGCCCTGCGCCAGCTCGCCCGCCAGGGCGCGGACCGCCGCAAGGCCCGTCTCCAGGTCCGGGGCGTCCAGCAGGCGCTTGACGAAGGCGGAGCCGACGATGACGCCGTCGGCGAACTGGGCGACCTCCTCGGCCTGGCGGGCGTTGGAGACGCCCAGGCCGACGCAGACGGGCAGTTCGGTCACGGCGCGGGTGCGGCGGACCAGCTCCTGGGCCTCCTGGCCCACCGACTCGCGGGTGCCGGTGACGCCCATCAGGGAGGCGGCGTAGACGAAGCCGCTGCCCGCCGCGGTGATCTTGGCGAGGCGCTCGTCGCGGCTGCTCGGCGCGACCACGAACACCGTGGCCAGGCCGTGCTGTTCGGCGGCCTTGCGCCAGACCTCGGACTCCTCGACCGGGAGGTCGGGCAGGATGCAGCCCGCGCCGCCCGCTGCCGCGAGGTCGGCGGCGAAGCGCTCCACGCCGTAGGCGTCGACCGGGTTCCAGTAGGTCATCACCAGTACGGGCGCACCGGTGATCTCGTGCGCCTCCTTCACCGTGCGGATGACGTCGGTGATCTTGATGCCGCCGCGCAGGGCGATGTCGTCCGCGGTCTGGATGACGGGGCCGTCCAGGACCGGGTCGCTGTGCGGCAGGCCGACCTCGACGACGTCGCAGCCGCCGTCGAGCATCGCGGTGATGGCCCGTACGCCGTCGTCGACGGTGGGGAAGCCGGCCGGGAGGTAGCCGACCAGTGCGGCGCGGTTCTCCGCCTTGGCCGCGGCCAGGACCGAGCTCAGCAGTTCGATGTTGCCCGCCATTATTCGGCCCCCTCGGCAGCGTTGTCGTACAGCCCGAAGTAGCGGGCCGCCGTGTCCATGTCCTTGTCGCCGCGCCCGGAGAGGTTGACCAGGATCAGCCCGTCCTTGCCGAGCTCGCGGCCGAGCTCCAGGGCGCCCGCGAGCGCGTGGGCGCTCTCGATAGCGGGGATGATGCCCTCGGTGCGCGAGAGCAGGCGCAGCGCCTGCATGGCCTCGTCGTCGGTGACGGCGCGGTACTCGGCGCGGCCGATGTCCTTGAGGTACGAGTGCTCGGGGCCGATGCCGGGGTAGTCCAGGCCCGCCGAGATGGAGTAGGGCTCGGTGATCTGGCCGTCCTCGTCCTGCAGGACGTAGCTGCGGGAGCCGTGCAGGATGCCGGGGGTGCCGGCGGTGAGGGTGGCCGCGTGCTCGCCGGACGCCACGCCGTGGCCGCCCGGTTCGCAGCCGACCAGGCGTACGCCCTCGTCGGGGAGGAAGGCGTGGAAGAGGCCGATGGCGTTGGAGCCGCCGCCGACGCAGGCGACGGCCACGTCCGGCAGCCGGCCGGCGCGCTCGAGGATCTGGCGGCGGGCCTCCACGCCGATGACCCGGTGGAAGTCGCGGACCAGCGCCGGGAAGGGGTGCGGGCCGGCGACCGTGCCGAAGAGGTAGTGGGTGCGGTCGACGTTGGCGACCCAGTCGCGGAAGGCCTCGTTGATGGCGTCCTTGAGCGTGCGGCTGCCGGACTTCACGGCGATGACCTCGGCGCCGAGCATCCGCATGCGGGCGACGTTCAGCGCCTGCCGCTGGGTGTCGACCTCGCCCATGTAGATGGTGCACTCGAGGCCGAAGAGGGCGCAGGCGGTGGCGGTAGCGACGCCGTGCTGGCCGGCGCCGGTCTCGGCGATGACGCGGGTCTTGCCCATGCGCTTGGTGAGCAGTGCCTGGCCCAGCACGTTGTTGATCTTGTGTGAGCCGGTGTGGTTGAGGTCCTCGCGCTTGAGGAACACCCGCGCGCCGCCCGCGTGTTCGGCGAAGCGGGGCACCTCGGTCAGGGCGCTGGGGCGGCCGGTGTAGTTGACCATCAGGTCGTTGAGCTCGGCGGCGAAGGCGGGGTCCGCCTTGGCCTTCTCGTACTCGGCGGCGACCTCGTCGACGGCGGCGACGAGGGCCTCGGGGATGAACTTGCCGCCGAAGTCGCCGAAGTAGCCGGAGGCGTTGGGTACGTGGCCTTCGGGGTCGGGAACGAAGAAGTCAGAGGACACTGAGGTACTCCTCGAACAGGTCTGTGAGGGTTCCGGGTGACGGGTGGACAGGAAGGCCCACCGCGGGCGCGACGGCGCCGCACCCGGCGATGACGGGAGACTAGAGCGCGGCGCGGCCGCGCCATCGCATCCCGTTGATCTGTCCCGGCTCACAGCCGATGTGGTACCGCACGCGGCGCCCGAGGACGCGGCGTGCGGGCGCACGGCAGCCACGCGGCCTGCAGCCGCGGGCGAGCCGTGCGTACGCGCTCATGGCGGGTCAGCCCCGCCCGTGCCGCAGCGCGGGGTGCGCGCCCGCGGCGACCAGGTCGGCGACGGCGCCCTTAGGGTCCCGCCCGGTGACCAGGGACTCGCCCACCAGGACGGCGTCGGCGCCGTCGTTGGCGTAGGCGATGAGGTCGTGCGGGCCGCGCACACCGGACTCGGCGATCTTGATGATGCCGTCCGGGATCTCGGGGGCGACGCGGGCGAAGGTGTCGCGGTCCACCTCGAGGGTCTTGAGGTTGCGGGCGTTGACGCCGATGACGCGGGCGCCCGCGTCCACCGCGCGCTGGACCTCCTCCTCGTCGTGCACCTCGACCAGGGGGGTGAGCCCGATGGACTCGGCCCGCTCGATCAGGGAGACGAGGGCCTCCTGCTCCAGGGCCGCGACGATCAGCAGGGCCAGGTCGGCGCCGTAGGCCCGCGCCTCCCACAGCTGGTAGGCCGTGACGATGAAGTCCTTGCGCAGGATCGGGATGTCGACGCGGGCCCGGACGGCCTCGAGGTCGGCGAGCGAGCCGCCGAAGCGCCGCTGCTCGGTGAGGACGCTGATGACGGCCGCGCCGCCCGCCTCGTAGTCCGCGGCGAGTCCGGCCGGGTCGGCGATGGCGGCCAGGGCGCCCTTGGAGGGGCTGGACCGCTTGACCTCGCAGATCACGCTGACGTTCTCGCCGCGCAGGGCGGCGGCGCCGTCCTTGGCCTGGGGGGCCTTGGCCGCGCGCTCCTTGAGCTCGTCGAGGCTGACGCGCGCCTGCCGTTCCGCGAGGTCGGCACGGACTCCGTCGATGATCTCGTCGAGCACACTCACGCGAGCGGCCCCCTTCCGGACTCGGATGGTCTGGGCTGGTGCGGCGGGATATCACCTCACCAGGCACTGCGATGGTACTTGCCGGAGGGCGAAGGTTTCGCATCCGGTTGACGCAGGTCCCACCAGGCGGACCCCCGTCTGGACGCTCATGGCGCGAGCGCGGACCCGAACGGCAGGTTCCGCACCACGGTGAAGACGAGCACGACCCCGGCCAGCACCCACCAGTGTTTTGCCCGCAATTCGACCGGCATACCCCCGCCTGTCCGCAGTGCCCGGACCAGCCACAGCACCCAGAGCACGGCGAACGCGGCGTAACCGGCGACGGCCAGGGCGTTGGCGCCCAGCGCGGCGACAAGGTCGCCGTGGACCAGCGCGTGCAGGCCCCGCAGACCGCCGCAGCCCGGGCAGTACAGCCCCGTCCAGCGCAGCAGCGGGCACGCGGGGTAGTGCCCCGGCAGACCGGGGTCGACCGCGCCCACCCAGGCGACGGCGGCGCCCAGCGCGGCCGCGACGCCCAGCGGCGCCCCGGCCCGGCGGACCGCGGCCACCGGGCGGCCGGCCCGCCGGTCGTGTGCTTGCTCCCTCACCCTGCCGAGTGTGGGCCGCACAGCACGAAGGCGCAGCTCAAACCTTGCGTACGGGCGTCCGTACGGGTCCGGGCCACGCCTTGGCGCGAAGGGGCCGCAGAAGCGGTCCAGGTCAGCTCTGGGCCTGGGCCTGCGTCCGCGTGCCGCCCTTGGGGGCCTGGCCCATGCCCATGGAACGCATGATCAGGCCGACGACGCCGCCGAGGGCGACCACGACCATGCCGGCCCAGAAGCCGGCGGGCTTCGCCATCACGACGAACGCGCCCGAGATGCAGAAGCCGATGAAGGCGATGGTGACGCCGGTCCAGGCGGCAGGGGTGTGGCCGTGGTCGCTAGCCGACATGAGTTGACTCCTCGTTGCTGTATCGCGCCTGCGGGCGCAGAGATCGCTCGGGGACATTGTCCCCGACGCCGTGGGCCGCGCCGATCTGGGGTGCGCGTGTCCGGCGGCGGGTCACTTCCCGGTCCCGCCGGTGGGGTCCTCGCCGCGGTCCAGAGCCTTCCACAGCTCCTCGGGGCGGTCCGGGTCCGCGACGGTACGGGCGCGGCGCGGGCGGGGGGTGCCGTCGCGCTCGTAGCGGCCGGACATGGTGGGCCAGTGCCGGCCGTAGCGCAGGGCGAGCAGCCCGGCCAGGAGCAGCAGCACGCCGCCGGCGACCGCGACCCACGGCCAGGCGGTGTGGCTGACGTTCTCGATGGAGGCCCGGGTCAGGCCGGAGACCTTGGCGGCCTTCTCCTCCAGCGCGGCGGTGTCGCCGGCGCCGGTGAGCGCGGCGGCCACGACGCCCGCGCCGCTCAGCGCGAGCAGGCCGGCCACGAGGGTGCGGCCGGCGCCGCGCACGGCGAAGACGGCGACGAGGGCGGCGAGGGCCACGATGGCCAGGGCGCCGGGCAGGGCGGTGACGTCCTGCCCGGTGGCCTGCTCGGGGACGGGGCTGCCCTGGGCGACGGGGGCGGTGCCCTCGGACCAGGTGCGGCCGCCGGCGAGCAGGACGAGGGCGGCGCCGGCCGCGCCGAGGAGCAGGGCGATGCCTACGCTTCGGCGGGCGGTGCGGGACGCGGTGGCGGCGGCCTGGTCGGTGGGGGGTACAGCTGTGGTCACGGGTACCACTATCCCTTGCCGGGGCCTGGTGGGGTGCGGTCGGGGGTCGGTGCGGGCCGTGGTCCCGGTTGTGCCCACCCTCCCCCAGCTACCGCTGGGAGGTGCCCCCAGCCCAGCGGAACGACTGCCCACAACCGGGCGGGGCGGCTGCCCACAACCATCTACAGGCGGTTCGCCGTGTGGACTGCCCTGAGGACCGCCGCTGCCTTGTTGCGGCATTCGGCGTCTTCGGCTGCTGGGTCGGAGTCGGCTACGACGCCGGCGCCCGCCTGGACGTAGGCGGTGCCGTCGCGCAGCAGGGCGGTGCGGATGGCGATGGCGGTGTCGGAGTCCCCGGCGAAGTCGAGGTAGCCGACGCAGCCCCCGTACAGCCCACGGCGGGTGGGCTCCAGCTCCTCGATGATCTGCATGGCGCGGGGCTTGGGCGCGCCGGAGAGGGTGCCGGCGGGGAAGCAGGCGGTGAGCACGTCGAAGGCGGTGCGGCCCTCGGCGAGCCGGCCCGTCACCGTCGAGACGATGTGCATCACGTGGCTGTAGCGCTCGACCGACATGAAGTCGACGACCTCGACGCTGCCCGGCGCGCAGACCCGGCCGAGGTCGTTGCGGCCGAGGTCGACGAGCATCAGGTGCTCGGCGCGCTCCTTGGGATCGGCCAGCAGCTCCTCGGCGAGGGCCGCGTCCGCCTGCGGGGTGGCCCCGCGCGGCCGGGTGCCCGCGATGGGGTGGACCATCGCATGGCCGTCCTCGACCTTGACCAGCGCCTCGGGGCTGGAGCCGACGACGTCGAACCCGTCGAAGCGGAACAGGTACATGTACGGGCTCGGATTGGTCGCCCGCAGCACGCGGTAGACGTCCAGCGCAGAGGCCGAGCACGGCGTCTCGAACCGCTGCGAGGGCACGACCTGGAAGGCCTCGCCCGCGCGGATGCGCTCCTTGATGTCCTCGACGGCCGCCATGTAGTCGGCGCCGCCCCAGCGGGCCGTGTACTCCGGAAGCTCGGAGGGGGGCAGGGCGGTGGGCGCGGTGGGCGTGGGCCGGTGCAGGTCCGCGGCCATCGCGTCCAGACGGGCGACGGCGTCGGCGTACGCCTCGTCGACGCCGGTCGCCAGGTCGTTGTGGTTGATCGCGTTGGCGATCAGCAGGACGGTGCCGTTCCAGTGGTCGAGGACGGCGAGGTCCGAGGTGAGCAGCATGGTCAGCTCGGGCAGGTCCAGGCCGTCCCGCTCGCCGCCGGGGTGCTCGCCGATCTTCTCCAGCCGGCGGACGACGTCGTAGCCGAGGTAGCCCACCATGCCGCCGGTGAAGGGCGGCAGTCCGGCACCCTCTATGAGGTCGCGCGGGGTGTGGAGGGTCTCCACGGTGGCCCGCAGGGCGGCGAGCGGGTCGCCGTCGGTGGGGACGCCGACGGGCGGGGTGCCCAGCCAGTGGGTGTGCCCGTCGCGCACGGTGAGGGTGGCGGCGCTGCGGACGCCGACGAAGGAGTAGCGCGACCAGGTCCGGCCGTTCTCCGCGGACTCCAGCAGGAACGTCCCGGGCCGCTCGGCGGCGAGCTTGCGGTAGAGGCCCACGGGCGTGTCGCCGTCGGCGAGGAAGCGGCGGGTCACCGGGATGACCCGGCGGTCCTTCGCCAGCATGCGGAAGGTCTCGGCGTCGGGGGTGACATCCCCGCTGGACCCGTGGGAAGCAGATGCGGACGTGGCAGCCATGGCAGCGGAGCCTACTGGCCCAGGGGGAGGTTGCCGGAATCGAAACAGGTGCGGGTCCCGGTGTGGCACGCGGGGCCGACCTGGTCGACCTTCACCAGGAGGGTGTCCGCGTCGCAGTCCAGGGCCACCGACTTCACGTGCTGGACGTGCCCGGAGGTGTCGCCCTTGACCCAGTACTCCTGGCGGCTGCGGCTCCAGTAGGTGCAGCGGCCGGTGGTGAGGGTGCGGTGGAGCGCCTCGTCGTCCATCCAGCCGAGCATGAGCACCTCGCCGGTGTCGTACTGCTGGGCGATGGCGGGGACCAGGCCGTCGGCGCTGCGCTTGAGGCGGGCGGCGAGGGCGGGGTCGAGGGCGGAGGAAGGGCGGGCGTTGCCGGTCATGGGTCCATGATGCCTGGCCCGGGGGCCGGACGGGCACCGGCCGGCGAGCGCGGACCCCGGCCGGGGCGGGTGCGGGGTGCGGGCCGGATCTGGCGCGGCGGCGTGGTCCCGCCGGGGGCGCGCCCGTAGGCTGACACCATGTCAACTCACGCCCAGCGCGAACGTCTGCTTCTCGCCGACCTGTTGGAGACGGTGGGCCCCAACGCGCCCACCCTGTGCGCCGGCTGGCGCGCCCGCGATCTGGCCGCGCACGTGGTGGTGCGCGAGCGGCGCGCCGACGCGGCCGCCGGCATCGTGTTCAAGCCGCTGGCCGCGCGCCTGGAGCGGGTGCAGGCCGAGTTCGCGGCGAAGCCGTACGAGGAGCTGATCCAGCTCATCCGCACCGGTCCCCCGCGCCTGTCGCCGTACGCCCTCAAGCCGGTCGACGAGGCGGCCAACACCGTCGAGTTCTTCGTGCACACCGAGGACGTGCGCCGCGCCCAGTCGGAGTGGACGGCGCGCGAGGTGGACCCGGTCTTCGCCGACGCGCTGTGGAGCCGGCTGGAGCGGACGGCGCGGCTGCTGGGCCGCAGAGCGCCGGTGGGTGTGGTGCTGCGCCGGCCGGACGGCCGTACGGCGGTGGCGCACCGGGGCGCGCCCGTGGTGACGGTCACCGGGGAGCCCGGGGAGCTGACGCTGTTCGCCTTCGGGCGCCAGGACGCGGCGCAGGTGGAGCTGGAGGGCGAGAAGGACGCGCTGGCGAAGCTGCGGGAGGGGACACTGGGAATCTGAAGGCTCGGGGGGCCCGGACCGGACACCGACACCGGAGGAAGGTGCCCATCATGGCTTTTCCTGGCAGAACCAACGTTCTCGGCGACCGTGCGGGCCCGCTGCCGGCGACCGGCATCTCGCTGGGGCTTCTGCTGCTGCGCCTCATGCTCGGCATCATCATGGTCGGACACGGCACGCAGAAGCTCTTCGGCTGGTTCGACGGGCCGGGCATCGACGGGGTCGCGAAGGGCTTCGCCGCCCTCGGCTATCCGGCGCCGAAGGGCATGGCCGTCATCGCCGGGCTCAGCGAGACGCTGGGCGGTCTGGGCCTCGCCCTGGGGCTGCTCACGCCGCTGGCCGCGGCGGCGGTCCTGGGCACGATGGTCAATGCGCTGGGTGTGACCTGGGACGGCGGATTCTTCCTGCCGAAGGGCGTGGAATTCACCCTTTTGGTCGCGGTGTCGGCCACCGCTTTGGCGCTGACCGGGCCGGGGCGGTACGCGGTGGACCGCGGGTTGCCGGTGCTGCGGGAGAACCGGCTGGTGTACGGGGTGGGGGCGATCGCGCTGGCGCTGGTGGCGGGGGCGGTGTTCCTGCTGATCCGGGACTAGGGAACCGGGGGCTCCGCCCCCGGACCCCCGGTCCTCAAACGCCGGACAGGCTGAATTCAGCGCACCGGGTGCCCCGCCTCGCGGAGGGCCGTTTTGACCTCCGGGATGCGCAGGGTGCCGAAGTGGAACACCGACGCGGCCAGGACCGCGTCCGCGCCCGCCTCCACGGCCGGGGCGAAGTCCGCGAGCTTGCCGGCGCCGCCGCTGGCGATGACGGGGACCGTGACATGGCGGCGCACCGCCGTGATCATCTCGGTGTCGTAGCCGTTCCGCGTGCCGTCGGCGTCCATGGAGTTCAGCAGGATCTCGCCGGCGCCCAGCTCCGCCGCGCGGTGCGCCCACTCCACGGCGTCCAGGCCGGTGCAGCGGCGGCCGCCGTGGGTGGTGACCTCGAAGGATCCGGTCGCGGTGCGGCGGGCGTCCACGGACAGCACCAGCACCTGACGGCCGAACCGCTCCGCGATCTCCTTGATCAGTTCGGGCCGCTCGATCGCGGCGGTGTTGACGCCGACCTTGTCGGCGCCGGCGCGCAGCAGCTTGTCGACGTCGTCGGCGGTACGCACGCCGCCGCCCACGGTCAGCGGGATGAAGACCTGCTCGGCGGTGCGGCGCACCACGTCGTAGGTGGTCTCGCGGTTGCCGGAGGAGGCGGTGATGTCGAGGAAGGTCAGCTCGTCGGCGCCCTCCCGGCCGTAGACCGCGGCCATTTCGACAGGGTCGCCCGCGTCGCGCAGGTTCTGGAAATTGACGCCCTTGACGACGCGGCCGTTGTCCACGTCCAGGCAGGGGATGACTCGGACGGCGAGGGTCACGCCGGTTCTCCTTGGAAGGCTTCTACTTCTACTTCCACCAGGACGCGCGAGTCGACGAAGCCGGAGACCACGACCAGGGTCGCGACCGGCCGGACGGTGTCGAAGAGCTCCTTGTGGGCGCGGCCGACCGCGTCCACGTCCCGCGCGTGGGTGATGTACATCCGGGTGCGGACGACCGCCTCGGGTCCGAGGCCGAAGCGCTTCAGCGCGTCGAGGGCGTTGCCGAAGGCGGCCAGCGTCTGCTCGTACGGATCGCCTTCGCCGTGCAGCACGCCGCCGACCAGCGGCATGGTCCCGGCGACGAGCACCCGGTCCCCCACCGCCACGGCACGTGCGAAGCCGATCGACTCCTCCCAGGAGCTGTCTGTCTGCACGCGCCGCGGGGCTGGGGTTTCGGTCATACGGACACTGCCTCCAGGGCCTCTTCCAAGGTGAACGCCTTGGCGTAGAGGGCCTTGCCGACGATGGCGCCTTCGACCCCCTCCGGTACCAGGGTCGCAAGTGCGCGCAGATCGTCAAGGGAGGAAACGCCTCCGGAGGCGACGACCGGCCTGTCGGTGGCCGCGCAGACGTTCTTCAGCAGCTCCAGGTTGGGGCCCTGGAGGGTGCCGTCCTTGGCGATGTCGGTGACGACGTAACGGGCGCAGCCCTCGGAGTCCAGGCGGGCGAGGGTCTCGTAGAGGTCGCCGCCGTCGCGGGTCCAGCCGCGGCCGCGCAGGGTGGTGCCGCGTACGTCCAGGCCGACCGCGATGCGGTCGCCGTGCTCGGCGATGACCTTGGCGACCCACTCGGGGGTCTCCAGGGCGGCGGTGCCGAGGTTGACGCGGGTGCAGCCGGTGGCGAGGGCGGCGGCCAGGGAGGCGTCGTCGCGGATGCCGCCGGACAGTTCGACCTTGATGTCCATCGAACGGGCGACCTCGGCGACCTGCGCCCGGTTGTCTCCGGTGCCGAAGGCGGCGTCCAGGTCGACCAGGTGCAGCCACTCGGCGCCGGCCCGCTGCCAGGCCTGGGCGGCGGCCATCGGGTCGCCGTAGGAGGTCTCGGAACCGGACTCGCCGTGCACCAGGCGGACGGCCTGGCCGTCGCGGACGTCGACGGCGGGCAGGAGTTCAAGCTTGGGCATCAGAGCGTCTCGATCCAGTTGGTCAGCAGCGTCGCACCGGCGTCGCCGGACTTCTCGGGGTGGAACTGGGTGGCCCACAGCGGGCCGTTCTCCACGGCGGCGACGAACGGCTCGCCGTGCGTGGCCCAGGTGACCTTCGGCGCGCGGATGTTGGCGTTGGTGACCTCGAGGTTCCACTCGCGCACCGCGTAGGAGTGCACGAAGTAGTACCGGGTGTCCGCGTCCAGGCCGGCGAAGAGCTGCGAGTCCTCGGCCGGGGTGACGGTGTTCCAGCCCATGTGCGGTACGACGGGGGCCTTGAGCGGCTCGACCGTGCCGGGCCACTCGTCGAGGCCCTCGGTCTCGACGCCGTGCTCGATGCCGCGCTCGAAGAGGATCTGCATGCCGACGCAGATGCCCATGACGGGGCGGCCGCCGGAGAGCCGGCGCCCGATGATCCAGTCGCCGCGGGCGGCGCGCAGGCCCTTCATGCAGGCCTCGAAGGCGCCGACGCCGGGGACGAGCAGCCCGTCGGCGTTCATGGCCTTGTCGAAGTCGCCGGTGATCTCCACGTCGGCGCCGACGTGGGCCAGGGCGCGCTCGGCGGAGCGGACGTTGCCGAAGCCGTAGTCGAAGACGACGACCTTCTTCGCGGGCTTCGTGACGGGGGTGCTCATGACCACAGCCCTTCGATACGCATCACACCGGCGGTCAGGCACATGGCGGCGCCTATGCCGAGCAGCACGATCACGCCCTTGGGCATGCCCTGCTTGAGGAAGGAGATGATGCCGCCGAGGAGGAACAGCCCGACGACGATGAGGACGGTCGACAGGCCGCTCACAGGGCACCCTTCGTGGACGGGAGGATTCCGGCGGCGCGCGGGTCGCGCTCGCAGGCGTAGCGCAGGGCGCGGGCCAGCGCCTTGAACTGGCACTCCACGATGTGGTGGGCGTTGCGCCCGTACGGGACGTGGACGTGCAGGGCGATCTGGGCCTGTGCGACGAAGGACTCCAGGATGTGCCGGGTCATCGTCGTGTCGTACGCGCCGATCATCGGCGCCATGTTCTCGGGCTCGCTGTGCACGAGGTACGGGCGGCCGGAGAGGTCGACGGTGACCTGGGCGAGGGACTCGTCCAGGGGGACCGTGCAGTTGCCGAAGCGGTAGATGCCCACCTTGTCGCCGAGGGCCTGGCGGAAGGCGGCGCCCAGCGCGAGGGCGGTGTCCTCGATGGTGTGGTGGGTGTCGATGTGCAGGTCGCCGTCGGTCTTGACGGTGAGGTCGAAGAGGCCGTGGCGGCCGAGCTGGTCGAGCATGTGGTCGTAGAAGCCGACCCCGGTCGACACGTCGACCTGTCCGGTGCCGTCGAGGTCTATCTCGACGAGGACGGACGTCTCCTTGGTGGTGCGTTCGACGCGTCCAACGCGACTCATGAGTTGTTCTCCTTGCGAATGGCGCGTACCGCGTCCAGGAACGCGTCGTTCTCCTCGGGGGTGCCGGCGGTGACCCGCAGCCACCCCGGCACGTCGTTGTCCCGTACCAGGACACCGTGGTCGAGGAGGGCCTGCCAGGCGGTGTGGCTGTCCTCGAAGCGTCCGAACTGCACGAAGTTGGCGTCCGAGTCGGTGACCTCGCAGCCGATGGCGCGCAGCTCGTCGACGATGCGGTCGCGCTCGGCCTTGAGCTGTTCGACGTAGCCGAGCAGCGTGTCGGTGTGCTCCAGGGCGGCGAGCGCCGTGGCCTGGGTGACGGCCGAGAGGTGGTAGGGCAGGCGCACCAGCTGGACGGCGTCGACCACGGCGGGGTGGGCGGCGAGGTAGCCCAGGCGCAGCCCGGCCGCGCCGAAGGCCTTGGACATGGTGCGGGAGACGACGAGGTTCGGGCGGCCCTCGATGAGGGGCAGCAGCGAGGGCTGGTGGCTGAACTCGCCGTAGGCCTCGTCGACCACCACGATCGACGGCTTGGCCGCCTGCGCGGCCTCGTACAGCCGCAGGACGGTCCGGGCGTCGACCGCCGTGCCCGTGGGGTTGTTGGGCGAGCAGACGAAGACGACGTCGGGCCGGTGCTCGGCGATGGCCCGCTCGGCCGCGTCGACGTCGATGGTGAAGTCCTCGTGGCGCGGGCCGGGGATCCAGCCGGTGCCGGTGCCGCGGGAGATCAGGGCGTGCATCGAGTACGAGGGCTCGAAGCCGATGGCCGTGCGGCCGGGGCCGCCGAAGGCCTGCAGCAGCTGCTGGATGACCTCGTTGGAGCCGTTGGCGGCCCAGACGTTCTCGCGCGTGACCGTGTGCCCGGCGGTGCGGGTGAGGTAGGCGGCCAGCTCGGTGCGCAGCTCGACCGCGTCCCGGTCGGGGTAGCGGTTGAGGTGCCGGGCGGCCTCGGCCACACGCTCGGCGATGCGGGCGACGAGGGGCTCGGGCAGGGGGTAGGGGTTCTCGTTGGTGTTCAGGCGTACGGGCACGTCGAGCTGGGGGGCGCCGTACGGGGACTTGCCGCGCAGTTCGTCCCGGATGGGGAGGTCGTCGATACCCGTCACTTGCTGTCCGGAACCTTCCAGTCGAACCGGGCCCTGACCGCCGCGCCGTGCGCGGGCAGGTCCTCGGCGTCGGCGAGCGTCACGACGTGCGCGGCGATGTCGGCCAGCGCCTCGCGGGTGTAGTCCACGACGTGGATGCCGCGCAGGAAGGACTGGACCGACAGCCCGGAGGAGTGGCAGGCGCAGCCGCCGGTGGGCAGCACGTGGTTGGAGCCGGCGGCGTAGTCGCCCAGCGACACCGGGGCGTACGGGCCGACGAAGACCGCGCCGGCGTTGCGCACCCGGGCGGCGACCCGGGCGGCGTCCTCGGTCTGGATCTCCAGGTGCTCGGCGCCGTAGGCGTTGACGACCTCGAGGCCCTGCTCGATGCCGTCGACCAGCACGATGCCGGACTGACGCCCGCTCAGGGCGGGCAGGATGCGGTCCTCGACGTGCTTGGTGGCGGCCACCTGGGCGGCCAGTTCCTTCTCGACGGCGTCCGCGAGGTCCTCGGAGTCGGTGACGAGCACCGAGGCGGCCAGCGGGTCGTGCTCGGCCTGGCTGATCAGGTCGGCGGCGACGTACGCCGGGTCGGCGGTGTGGTCGGCGAGGATGGCGATCTCGGTCGGGCCGGCCTCGGCGTCGATGCCGATGCGGCCCTTGAGCAGCCGCTTGGCGGCGGCGACCCAGATGTTGCCGGGGCCGGTGACCATGGTGGCCGGGCGGCACTCGTCGGTGCCGTAGGCGAACATGGCGACGGCCTGGGCCCCGCCGGCCGCGTACACCTCGTCGACGCCCAGCAGTGCGCAGGCGGCCAGGATGGTGGGGTGCGGCAGGCCGTCGAAGTCGGCCTGGGGCGGCGAGGCGACGGCCATGGAGCCGACGCCGGCCTCCTGGGCCGGCACCACGTTCATGATCACGGACGAGGGGTAGACGGACCGGCCGCCGGGCACGTAGAGCCCGACGCGGTCGACGGGCACCCAGCGCTCGGTGACGGTGCCGCCGGGCACGACCTGGACGGTGTGGTCGGTGCGGCGCTGCTCGCGGTGGACGAGCCGGGCGCGGCGGATGGACTCCTCCAGCGCGGCCCGCACGGCCGGATCCAGCTCCTCGAGGGCACGGGTGATCGCCTCGACGGGCACCCGGACCCGCTCGATGCGCACGCCGTCGAACCGTTCCGCGTAGTCGATCAGGGCCGCGGTGCCGCGATGATGCACGTCGTCACAGATGGGCCGCACCTTCTCGAGGGCGGCCGCGACGTCGAGCTCGGCACGGGGCAGCAGATCGCGGTCGACGCCTTCGGAGGGGAAGGCGGCGCCGCGCAGATCGATTCGGGAGATCACGCGGTCAATTGTCTCAGACCCGTCCCGCCACACGGCTTCGCGTACCACTCAGTGATACGCGGCGAAAGAGTTGATCTTTTTCTGACCGAGGACGGACAATCGCCCCTCACCGCCGGTGTTCAACCGGTCACCCGGCGGGAAAGGGCCCCCTGCACGGGGTGCACGAAGGGAACGGGGGCAGGAAAGGGGGAACCGTGACCGAGCCGGCCGACGGCGAGCCGCCCACCGGGCTGGAGCTCACCGCCGTCGAACGGGACATGTGGCAGGCGTTCCGCAACGGCGCCACCCTCGACCTGCGCAGCACCGCCTCCGCCGAGCACAACGACCCCGCCGGCCCGCACGTGTGGGGCCCCGAGCGCAGTGTGCGCGCCCGCGTCGTCGCCCTGCTGCTGCTCCACGGGCCCGCCGCCCACCCCGGGCGTGTCGCCGCGCTCAAGCTCAACGGCGTGCGGATCACCGGCACCCTCGACGTCGCCGGCGGCACCGTCGTGCCCTACGTCGAGCTCCACAACTGCCGCTTCGACGAGCAGCTGCTGCTGCCCGAGAGCCACTTCACCACCCTGCGCCTGGTCGGCTGTGCGATGCCCCGCCTGGAGGGCGCCCGGATCCGCACCGAGGGCGATCTGCACCTGCCCCGCTGCGTGATCCCGCACGGCATCCGGCTGACCGACGCGCACATCGGCACCGACCTGCTGCTCAACCAGCTGGTGGTGCGCCGCGACCGGCGCGGGCTGTCCATAGCCGCCGACGGGATGACGGTCGGGCAGGACCTGCAGGCCGAGATGATGCGTTCGCACGGCGAGCTGAGCATGCGCGGGGCGACGATCGGCGCCTCGCTGAGCCTGCGCGGCTCCACGCTCAACAACCCCTACGGGCGACGCGCCCTGAACGCCCCGCAGCTGACGGTGGAGCGCACCCTCTACCTCACGGCGGCCGGCATCGGCGGCCGCCGGTACGGCGGCGGCGCCACTCCCCCGTACGGCATCACCCTCAACACACCCGAGCAGGGCACGCGGCTGCGGCGCTTCGAGTGCCTGGGCGGGGCGCGGCTGGACGACGGGCGGTTCGGCGACGCGGTGGACCTCAGCCAGGCCCGGTTCGTGATGGAGGCCGACCAGGAGCTCTCGCTGCGCCGCGTCCAGACGCCCGAGCTGCGCTTCCTGGGCGAGAAGCAGCAGCGCGGACGGGTGGTGCTCTCGGGCGCGAGGGTGGCCAACCTGATCGACCGCTACGACAGCTGGCCGGGCCCGGGCGGCCTGGTGATGGCCGGCTTCTTCTACGAGAACCTGATACCGATGGGCCACTTCCCGCTCGCCCGCCGCCTGGACTGGGTCGCGGCGGCCACCCCGGAGTACGCCCCGGAGCCGTACGAGCGGCTGGCGGGCGCCCTGCGCGCCAGCGGCGAGGACGCGGACGCGCGGGCGGTGCTGCTCGCCAAGCAGCGGCGCCGGCGCGAGACCCTGCCGCCGGCCGGCAAGGCGTGGGGGTACCTGCAGGACTGGACGGTGGCGTACGGCTACCGGCCGGGGCGGGCCGCGGTGTGGATGGCGGTGCTGTGGGCGCTGGGGGCGCTGTACTTCTCCTACCGTCCGGTGCCGCCCCTCAAGGAGGGCGAGGGCCCGCGGTGGGACGCCGCGCTCTACACCCTGGACCTGCTGCTGCCCGTCATCGACCTGGGGCAGGGCACCGCCTGGCGGCCCGGCGGCGGCACCCAGTGGGTGGTCGCGGCACTCACGCTGCTGGGCTGGATCCTCGCCACGACGGTGGCGGCGGGCGCCTCCCGGCTGCTGCGCAGGCAGTGATCAGGCTGCGCCTCCAGTGAAATCCTCCCGGGGACCGGCAGCCCGGCCATTAGGCTTACCGGCCGTGACCACCGCGCGCCTTCCCCTCTTCCCGCTGAACTCGGTGCTGTTCCCCGGCCTCGTGCTGCCGCTGAGCGTCTTCGAGCAGCGCTACCGCGCGCTGATGCGCGATTTGGAGAAGCGGCCGGAGGACGAGCGCCGGTTCGGGGTGGTCGCCATCCGCGACGGCCACGAGGTGGCGCCGAGCGCACCGGGCCTGCCCGACGAGGACCGGCCCGAGCCCGGGCCCGCCTCCGGCTTCGGCGCCGACCCGCTGAAGGCCTTCCACACCGTCGGCTGCGTCGCGGACGCGGCCACCATCCGCGAGCGCCCGAACGGTACGTACGAGGTGCTGGCGACCGGCACGACGCGCTTCCGGCTGCTGTCCGTCGACGCCTCCGGGGCGTATCTGACGGGCGAGGTGGAGACCGTCGAGGAGCGCCAGGGCGAGGGGGCCGGGGTGCTCGCCTCCGGCGTCGTCCGGGCGTTCAGGGCGTACCAGAAGCGGCTGGCCGGGGCGAACGAGGCGTCGCTGGCGGGCCGGGCGGACCTGCCCGGCGAGCCGCAGGTGCTGTCGTATCTGGTCGCGGCCGCGGCGGTGCTGGACACCCCGGTCAAGCAGCGGCTGCTGCAGGCCCCCGACACCGCGACCCGGCTGTCGGAGGAGCTCAGGCTGCTGCGTGCCGAGACCGCGGTGATCAGTAAGCTCCCGTCGCTGCCGGCCGTCGAACTCACCCGGCGGCCCACCAGCCCCAACTGAGGAATCCGGCCTTGGCGAAGAAGCCGAAGAAACAGCAGCAGGCGTCGGGGGCGACCCCGGCGATCGTCGCCCTGGAGAAGGCGGGCACCGCCTTCTCGGTGCACGCCTACGACCACGACCCGGCCGCGCCCTCCTACGGCGAGGAGGCCGCCCAGGCGCTGGGCGTCGAGCCGGGGCGCGTCTTCAAGACGCTGGTGGCCGACGTGGACGGCACGCTGACCGTGGCCGTCGTGCCGGTCTCGGGCTCGCTCGACCTCAAGGCCCTGGCGGCGGCCGTCGGCGGCAAGCGGGCGGCGATGGCCGACCCGGCCGCCGCCGAGCGCACCACGGGGTACGTGCGGGGCGGCATCTCCCCGCTGGGGCAGCGCAAGCGGCTGCCGACCGCGCTGGACGCCTCCGCCCGCGCGCACGCCACGATCTGCGTCTCGGCCGGGCGCCGCGGCCTGGAGGTCGAGCTCTCCCCCGACGACCTGGCACTTCTGACGAAAGCGGTGATCGCCCCGATCGCCCGGGCCTGACCGTTGGCCCGCGCCCGGGCTGGACTGATGCCCGTCCCTTCGCTACGACCAAGGGGCGGGCCGCCGCGCGTGCGTCCCGCCCAGGGAGGGGACGCCCATGTCGAAGCGCACCCGCAAGCGCCGCTGGCGCCTGAAGAAGGGCCGCGCCAACCACGGCCGCAGGCCGGCGTAGGCACCTGAACCACTGCCGGCCCGGCGCAACCCGGCGCGGCACCATCCAGCCCGTCCGGCGTTTGAGGACAAGAAACGGTGAAAGGGCGGGGCGGGGAGAAGGCATCCCGCCCCGTTCGCACGCCTAGGCCCGGTCGGACTCCGGCGGCGCTTCCGACGCCTCCGGCGCCCACGCCAGAACGGGCTCCGGGTCGCGAGGCCCGAACAGGGCCGTGAGGCCCAGGTGCACGGCCATCGCCGCCAGCGGCCACGCCAGCAGCATCCCCTTGGCGGCCAGCTTCAGCGGTGCGTCGAAGACCACCCCCTTGCCCACGGCCCGCGCGTGCGCGGCCACGTCGGGGGACGGGCCCAGCCAGACGCCCAGCCGCCAGCCGATCACCGAGGCCAGCAGGGAGCCGGCCGCGAGGCCCACCACGAGGGCGATGCCGCCGCGCCGGCGGAAGAGGAAGACCGCCGCCGCGCTGACCGCGCCGAACGCCAGGCCCAGCAGCGCGAACCAGCCGTCCGCGCCGATGGCCTGCTCGCCCTCGGTGTTCTTGAGGTAGACGGCCTTGCCGTCGGAGATCAGCGGCACCCGCGGCGCCAGCCACATCCACAGCAGCCCCAGCAGGACGCCGGCCACCGTGACAGCCGCCGCGACGATCGCGGCATCCCGCATCTCGAGGCGCGTCTCCTCGGCCCGGGCCAGGGCCGCCTCGTCCCGCACCGCCTCCGGCAGCTCCGGGCCCGGTGAGGGCACGGCGCCGGCGGGCGCGGGGTCGGAGGAGGAGTCGTCATGCGGCGTCAGCGGTGCGGTCACCTTGCCATCGTGCCAGGCGCGGGCCGAGGCCCCGGCGCCAGGAGGGTCACTGCGGCGCGTCACCGCACGGCCGCCCGGCGGTAGGCCCAGGTCGCCACGGCCAGCGACACCACGCCGACGGCCGCGCACACCCCCAGGTCCGCCGCCACCAGCAGCCAGTCGGGGTGCGCGTCAAAGCTGCGCGCCAGCGCCTCCACGCCGTAGGTGGACGGCAGCAGGTCACGGGCGTAGGCGATCGGCGCCGGCATGCGGTCGGCCGGCAGCACGCCCAGCAGCAGCGCCGCCGACATGCCCAGCTGGCCGCAGAGCGTCGCCAGCTCCTGGCGCGGCGCGAGCAGCCCGAGGGCGGCGCCGAGCCCGGCCAGCGCCGCGCCGGACAGCGGCACCACCGCGGCCAGCACCCACAGGTGCACCATCGACAGCTTGAACAGCACGCTGCCGACCACCGCCGTCACCAGCGTGCCGGGCGCGGTGAAGGAGGCGTACGCCCCCGCCGCACCCAGCACGACGGCCGCGGGCGGCACCGGAAGCGTCGCGTAGTGGTCGAGGCCGCCGCTGGCGCGCAGCTGGCCGAAGTACTGGGCGAGCAGGTTCAGCGCGACGAACGCGACGACGAGCACGCTGGAGCCGGCCACGACCGCCCGCGCCTCGGCGCCGCCGTCGACGACGCCCCGCATGAGGATCATGATGCCGACGGACTGGAACGTGGCCACGAACAGCAGCGGGATCCGCGCGACGCGGGCGCGCGAGAGCTGCGCGCGGTAGACCGCCGCCAGCGCCGGCAGCAGCCGCGCCCGGGGGGCCAGCGGTGCGGCCCCCTCGCCGTCGGGCCACGACTGGGTTCCGCTCTGCGCCCGGACCTTCCCGGGCACCGCCTCTGCGGATACGGCACTCACGCGGCACAGCTCCTGTTCGGTTCGGCCTTCACGCCGGCGCCCCTCATGCCTTGACCAGTCCCTGGGCGCGGCCGCCGCCCAGCGCCAGATAGACGTCCTCCAGGCTGGGCGTGGCGAGCGTGAAGTCGTCGAGCGCGGCGAACGCGGGCCCCCCGGTCACGGCGGCGACCGCGGCGCGGGCCTCGGCGGGGGCGAGCCGCAGCGACCACCGGCGGCCCGTCTCGTGGGCGGCGTCGCGCAGCGCGGCGACCTCCGGGACGTCCAGCGGCGGCTCGCCGCGCCAGACGAGGTCGACCCGTACCTCGTCCCCGACGAGCTCCTTGAGCCCGGCCGGGGTGTCGCAGGCGATGATCCGCCCGTGTTCGAGCACCGCGACCCGGTCCAGCACGGTCTCGGCCTCGATGACGTTGTGGGTGACCAGCAGCACCGTGGTGCCGCGCTCGGCGCGCCGGCGGTCCACGGCGGCCCAGACGGCCCGGCGGGCCACGGGGTCCATGCCGGTGGTCGGCTCGTCCAGGACGAGCAGGGGCCGCTCGCCGACCAGGGCGGCGGCGAAGCAGGCGAGGCGGCGCTGACCGCCGGAGAGCTTCTTGAGCGGGCGGCCGGCGATCGCGGTGAGCCCGAGCTCCTCGAGGACGGCATCGCGCTCGGC
Source organism: Streptomyces sp. NPDC021096 (assembly GCF_040641275.1). NCBI lineage: Bacteria > Bacillati > Actinomycetota > Actinomycetes > Kitasatosporales > Streptomycetaceae > Streptomyces > Streptomyces sp. NPDC021096. The sequence continues at coordinate 130,830 of NZ_JBFADG010000014.1, forward strand.
GCGGGCGGCGCGCAGGTCCAGGCCGCGCAGCCGGCCGGTGGTCTCGGCGGCCAGGGACACGGTCAGCTCGTCCAGCGCGGTCGACTCCTGGCCGAGGTAGCCGACGAGGCGGGCGGCGCGCTCGGGGTGGCGCACGAGGTCGTGGCCGAGGAGCTCGACGCTGCCCTCGTCCGGGCGCAGCAGGCCCGTGAGCTGGCGGACGAGCGTGGTCTTGCCGGCGCCGTTGGGGCCCAGGAGGCCGAAGATCTCACCGCGCCGGACGTCGAGGTCGATGCGGTCGCTGGCCCGCACGGCGGCGGCGCCGGGCGCACCGCGCCGGCCGCGCGCGGCGGGGTAGGTCTTGACGAGGCCGCGCACGGCGCACACCACGCCGCCCCCCGATCGCCCCGGGGACCCCCGCTCCGCCTGTTTCGCGCCCATCCTCACGAGCTATGAGGGTACGCGCCCCGGCGCCCGCGGCGTGCTCCGGGGGCCTCCTGCGGCCACCGGTGGCGCCGCCCGCCGGGCGCCCCCTCGCCGCGCACGGGCTCAGTCCCCGGCGGGAGCGTGTTCCGCGGCGGTGCGGGCGTCGATCTCGCGCCAGAAGCCGGCGCGGATCGCATAGCGGTCGTGCTCGTCGATCTGGTCGTCCTTGTGGGCGAGGAGACCGAAGCGGGCGGCGTAGCGCAGGAGCTCGCCGTCGATGCGGTGCGGGATGCGCGGGTACTCGGTGGACAGGTGCTGGAGGTGGATGGAGTCGGTGATGCGCTCGGTCCAGCGGCGGGCGAAGACCTGGCCGACCTCGAAGGGGTCGCCGCCGACGGTGGTGATGTCCTCCTCGCGGTCGGCCCACCGCTGCTCGGCGCTGGTGAGCTGGGCGAGCATGGGCAGGGAGGCGGTTTCGGGGGGCTCCCCGAGGCCGTTGCCGGCGCCGCGCTCGACCCAGCCCTTGTCGGAGGACCAGCGCAGCGTGGCGCTGGGGGTCGCGGACGCTCCCGAGGCGGCGGACTGTGCGGCTACGGGCTGGGGGGCGCCGGCGGCGGGGCCGCGACCCAGGCCGGCGAGGTCCTTGGGGGTGGGCACGCCCCGTACCGCGGGGGAGTCGGCGCCGCGTTCGGGGGAGGCGCAGGGGGCGGTGGCGGCGGCCGTGGGGCGGGTGCCGTTGCGCTCGGCGGCCGGGCGGGCGTCGGCCGTACGGCTCGCCGCGGCGGCGGCAGCGGCCGCGGTCTCGGGCAGCGGTGCGGAGAGGATGGCGGCGATCTCGGGCCCGGGGGCGGGCTGGGGGGCGCAGATGCCGGTGAGCTCCTTGGCGCGTACCGCCCGGGTGATCCACGTACGGTCCAGGACGCGCCGCTCGTCGGCCTCGGCGACGAGGTCCTCGGACTGGTTGTAGTCGCCGTCGGCGGCCTGGACGGCCCACAGGTGGACGGCGACGCCGTGTTCCTTGGCGGACATCAGGCCCGGGAGCAGGTCGCCGTCGCCGGTGACGAGCACGATGTCGGAGCAGGCGCGGTTGCGGGCGAGCTCGGTGAGCTCGGCGTGCATGGCCGCGTCGACGCCCTTCTGGGCCCAGCGGCCGTCGCTGCGTGTCAGGGCGCCGAGCCGGACGGTGACGCGGGACATCACGCGCAGCCGGCGGTGCTCGGGCTGGGGGACGCGGTCGGGGGCGCCGTCGAACCAGTAGATGCGCAGCAGCGGCCGCTGGGTGTCGGCCTCGGCGCGTTCGCGCAGTCCTTGGATGAGGGTCGCGTGGTCGACGGTGATGCGGGACCGGGCGGGTTCCCCGGCCAGTAGGCTCGCGGCGGCGCCCAGAAGATACCCGGCGTCCACCAGGACGACGCAGCGGTCCACGTTCCACCCTCTTTCCGTGAGTTCAGAAGTGCGGCCCCCCGGCACAGGCGTGCCCCGGTCTCCTTTGGCTTTCCCAGGAGTCTGCCCGACCGCGCGGGGGTTATCAGTCCGAACTGGATCTTCGGCGTGGCGGATACGGGCCACGGCCGATAAGTACCCCTGTCACCCACGGTAATTACCCGAAATGCACGTTTGGCCGGTGCGTGGGAGGGTGAATCGAGGGGGTCATCCCGATGCGGAGGCACTTCAGCATGGCCAAGAACAAGAACCGGAAGCAGCCACAGTCGTCGAGCGCCGCCGAGCGCGGGCAGCAGCAGGCCAAGAGCTCCTCGATGGAGCAGCAGACGGAGCAGCGGCAGTCCCAGGTCACCCCTGGCGACATGGCGCGCAAGGGCCGCCAGAAGCGGTTCGGCCACAACTGACCGGCGCTTAGGTGCGTTTGAGGGGCGCGCCCGCTTGAAGCGGGCCGCCGGCCGTGGTGCGGCTCGCGCAGTACACGAAGACCGACCAGAGCGAG
>NZ_JBFADG010000015.1:0-130687 GCF_040641275.1 Streptomyces sp. NPDC021096
GGGGGCGTAAGGACTACGCGACCGCGGACGCGATCCGTGATCAGCTCCAGCACTCCGGACTCGCGATCGAGGACACCCCCGCCGGACCGCGCTGGACGCTTTCCCCCGCATAGCGGTGCGATGAACTCCCGCTGTACACCCCCCACTCAAGCCGCCCCGCCCGGTACCCCCGGCCGGTCGGGGCCCCCTGAGGTCCGCACCGCTGCCCCGCGCAGCGGTGCGGATCCCGTCCCCCCACGCGGCCGCGCACCCGAACCTGCCTGAAGCGCAAGGTGCGTTCGCGCCACTGGCCCGGAAGATGTCATTCCTCAGGTTGATGTGCGCGGCTGCCGGTGTAAACAAAGGTGAGAGGCATGATCGAGGTACAGGAACTGACCAAACGCTATGGGGCGACTGTCGCGGTCGACAGACTCTCCTTCCGCGTCGAGCCGGGCCGGGTGACCGGCTTCCTGGGGCCCAACGGCGCCGGGAAATCCACCACGATGCGTGCCATGGTCGGCCTGGACCGGCCGACATCCGGCCAAGTCCTCATCGACGGCAAGCGTTACGAGGACCTGCCGCGCCCCTTGACCAAGGTCGGTGCGCTCCTGGAGGCCAAGGCGCTGCACGGCGGACGTACGGGCCGCGGTCACCTGCTGGGCCTGGCGCACAGCAACCGCATCCCCGACCGGCGGGTCGACGAGGTCCTGGACCTCGTCGGGCTGACCAGCGCGGCGGGGAAGCGGGCCAAGGGGCTGTCGCTGGGCATGGGGCAGCGCCTCGGCGTGGCCGCCGCGCTGCTCGGCGACCCGCAGGTCGTGCTCTTCGACGAGCCGGTCAACGGCCTCGATCCCGAAGGCATCCTCTGGATCCGGGGACTGATGAAGAACCTGGCGGCCGAGGGCCGTACGGTCTTCGTCTCCAGCCACCTGATGAGCGAAATGGCGCTGACCGCGGAGCACTTGATCGTGATCGGGCAGGGCCGTCTCCTCGCCGACACCTCGGTCGAGGACTTCATCGCCCGCAACTCCCGTTCGTACATCCTGGTCCGCACCCCCGAGCCGGAGCGGATGCGCGACCTGCTCGCCGCCGAGGGCATCCAGGTGGACGACGGCCCCGACGGAGCACTCGAGGCCGTCGGCACCACCCTGGAGACGGTGGGCGGCCTGGCCGCGAAGAACCAGGTGACCGTCTACGAGATCAGCCCCCGATCGGCCTCCCTCGAAGAGGCCTTCATGCAGCTCACCGCCGACTCGGTGGACTACCGCGCTCGCCAGGAGGTGCGTTGACGATGGCGGACACCACTGCGGCCATGCGCTTCGAATGGACCAAGATCCGCACGCTTCGCTCCACCCTGTGGAGCCTGGCCGTCTACTTCCTGATCAGCGTGTCCTTCGCCTTCCTCGCCGGTCACTTCCTGCGGGGCTCGTACAAGGACATGAGCGCGGAGAACAAGGCGGACTTCGACCCCGTCGCCGCCGGCTTCCACGGACTGAGGCTCGGCATGGTCGTGCTCGTCGTCTTCGGCGTGCTGGCCGTGAGCAGCGAGTACTCGACGGGCACGATCCGCAGCTCGCTGACGGCGGTGCCGCGACGCGGCGTCTTCTACGGGGCGAAGCTGCTCACCGGTGCCGCGACGGCCCTGGTCACGTCCGTCGTCGTCGTGGGCGTCAGCTTCTTCACCACGCAGCTGGCCATGGGCGGCCCGCAGAGTGCCTCGCTCTCCGACGACGGGGTGCTGCGAGCGCTGGCCGGAGGGGTCCTCTACACGACCCTGATCTGCGTGTTCTCCATGGGCCTGGCGAGTGTCCTGCGCAGCTCCGCGCTCACCATCGGCATCCTGGTGCCGCTGTTCTTCATGGTCTCGGCCATCCTCAACAGCATTCCCGGTGTGCAGAAGGCGGCCCAGTTCCTGCCCGACGTGGCCGGCGGGCTCATCCTGCAGAGCGGCCGGCCGGAGGGCACCGTCCTCACGGCCTGGACCGGCATGGCCGTGCTCGTCGCCTGGACCGCCGCCTCCGTGACCGCGGGCTACCTGGCGATGCGCCGCCGCGACGCCTGACGGACGGATCCGACGCGACGCGAACCCCCGGGACGCCCGTCCCGGGGGTTCGCCCGTTCCTCAGGCCGGAGGAACGGGTTGCCATCCCCCGGTCGAGCCCAGCGGCTGGGCGTAGACGGGCCTGCCCTCGGCTCCGCTGGTGCGGAAGGGCCTGCCCTGGTCGTCGAGGCGCAGCACTCCGCGCCGGCCGCCGCTGGACCACTGCAACTCCAGGTCCCACGTCACGTCGTGCTGCTTGACGCCCGCCTTGATGTAGAAGACCTCGGGGTCGCTCTCGCTCACCTTGTACGGGAAGTCCCGCTGCCCGGCCGCGGGCGTGACGACGGGCCGCGCCGAGTCGAGGTCGACGCCGAAGGACTTCGTCGACACGTTGCCGCCGCAACCGACGCCCATGACGTAGGAGTTCCAGGCGAGCGGCGCCTTCGTGCCCCGCACCCGGACGTGCAGCCCTTCGAGGACGACGGTGTCCTTGCCGGTGCCCTGCAGGGTGATCTCGATGAACTGCTCGCCGGCCGCGACGCCGCCGAGCGTGGACACCCAGCCGGGCGCGTCCTGCTCCGTGGGAGGCGGCGTGACGGCGCGGGGAGCGCGGTCGAGCAGGTAACGCTGGGAGCAGGGGTCCTCGAAGGCGTACGGCCGGACGTGGGCGGTCAGCGGAGTGCCGGCCTTCGCCCCGCTGTCCGGCCGATCCGCGGGAGGGGCCGCGGACGCGGTGGGTCCGCCGCCCGTCGCCTCCTCGCCTCCGTCCTTCCCGGCGGCCCCGTCCTCGCTGTCCTCGCTCTTCCGCGCGCCGGGCGAGGACGGCGTGCCGGACGGCTCTCCGCCCGTCCCCGGCTTCCCGTGAGCGGAGGTCTTCGCCCTCGGGGAGGACGCGGCCGCCACGGGGTGTCCCGGGCGTTCCGCGCCGGGGCTCGCGCGGACGAGATCCGCGCCCAGCGCGGCGGTGCCCAGCGCGGTGACGGCGGCGACGACGGAGAGGGCGGCGAGCAGGACCTTCCGGGGCTGTCGTCCGCGCGGCGGCGTCGTGGGTGCCGGCTTGGCGGGCTCATCGGGCTCGGCCGGCCGTGCCGGCTCGTCCGGCTCGTCCGGCCCTTCCGGCCGGGGGGAGGCCGCAGGTATTCCGCCGGCCTGTTCCTCGGCCTGCTCCTCGGTCTGCGCCGGGGCCGGTGACGGCGCCTTGCGTCCACGTGTCGCGTCCGCGACGATCCACCGCCGGTGGACCTCCATCAACTCCTGCGGTGTGGCCTTGCACAGCCGCGCCAGCCGCTCCACCGGCGCGAACTCCGTGGGCACGGCCGATCCATTGCAATACCGGTGCAGCGTCGATGTACTGACGTGCAGTCGCTTGGCCAGTGCCCCGTAGCTCAGCCCCGACCGCTCCTTCAGCGACCGCAGCAGCTCGGCGAGATCGCCCGCCTCCACGTCACTCCCCCATCCCAGGTACCCGTTCCAGGGAACCATCATTCCCCCAGGTCAGAGCCTGTGCGACCGTTCCCGCGTCCCTGATCGGCCGGTCACCCTGGCGCTCGGGACGAGATACCGCACAAGCTTTCGTCATCCAAGCATGCCGCTCCCGTAATCCGGTTGAGCGGCGCCCCGCTGTCCCGCACCGCGACGAAAGAGACCAGCCATGCCCGCCTCCGCCCGCCGAGCCGACCCCCACTCCCGCCCGTTCGCCACCGCCGGCCTGGCGGTCGCCGCGCTCGCCACCCTCACGCTGGCGGCGTGCAGCGGAAGCGGGCAGGGCGAGGGCGTACGCACCGAGGGCGTCGCCTCCTCGCAGTCTTCCGGGCCGGGTCAGGCCGCCCGGCCCGCGGAGCCCTCCTCGTCCCCGCAGGCGGGGCAGGCGCCCCAGGGCAAGCCGACCGCCGGGAAGGGCTCCTCGGCCGGCGCCACGCCGCACGGCGCGCAGCGGACCGGCACCACGCACGACCCGTACGCCCCGGAGAACCGCGTGCCCTGCACCGCCGCCAACATCAAGGTCGTCGCCACGTCGGTCTCCCGCCCGCTCAACCACATGCTGCTCACCGTCACCAACACGGGCTCCAAGATGTGCGATTTGAAGGGGTACCCCGTCGTGAAGTTCGAGGGCGCCCAGTCCGTCCCGCCGGTCATGGAGCACACCAAGCCGCAGGCGGTCACTTCCCTGCCGCCGGGCGGCAAGGGCTACGCGAGCGTGATCCTCTCCGCGGGCGACGGCAGCGGCGGCGAGGGCCGCACGGCACGGCACCTCGAGATCGGCTTCCAGGGCGACGACTCGATGGCCGGGGCCGCCCTCCCGGCCGGGGGCGTGCACATCGACGACTCCCTGCGCGTCTCGTACTGGCTGACCTCGGCCGAGGACGCCCTGTCCTGACCCGCGCTAGCAGCGGACGGGCTGGCCGCTCTGGCGGATGACGTTGTCGGCGGACATCCAGCCCGCGCTCTTCGTCCCGTCGACGCGGACGTAAATCCACTTGTGGCCGTAGGAGTTCTCGACGGAGCAGTGGAACCAGAGCTTCGCGCCGGACTTGGCCGGGGCCACGGCGGCACAGACCTTGTAGGGCCCGTTCAGGATGTTCTTGTCGCCGGTCAGATAGCCGTACGTACCGGGCTTCGGGTCGTGGTGGTTCCAGCCGCTGCAGGTCGTGGGCACCGTGGGCTTGGCCGACGGGGAACCGGACGCGGACGCCGTGGTGCTCGGATTGGCCGTCGCGGAGGCCGAGGGCGCCCCGGACGGCTTCCCGGAGGAGCCCACGGACGGCGAGGCGCCGGGGGAGTTCCCGCCGGGGGCCGTTTCGCCCCCGCCCGGCCGGCCGTCCGCGGGGGAGCTGACCGCGGGGCTCGCCGCCTGTGCCCCGTCACCGCCCGTGCCGTCGTCCTTGCCGGTCAGGGCGTAGGTGACGCCGCCGCCGACGAGCACGACGAGGGCGGCCGCCGCCGCGACGAGGGTGCGGCCGCGGCGCCGTCCGCGGCGGGCCGGCGCGCTGTCGGCGGCGGGAGCGGGGCCCGTGACCGGTGCGGCCGACTGCACGGGCGGCTGCGGCGGGCCGGGCGGCGGGTAGCCGGTGTGCGGAGGCTGCGGGGACGGCTGGTGGAACGGCGGCGCGGCACCGAACCCGGGCGGCGGCACCGGGGCGACGGCCTCCGTCGGCGTCGGCGCGACGGGGGCCTGCGGCGGCGCGGGTGCCGCGGCGGCGTGCGGCGCGGCGCTCACCGTCCCGCCCGCGGCCACCTGCTCCAGCATCGCGCGCGCCTGGTCGGCGGTCGGCCGGTGCTCCGGATCCTTGGCCATCAGCGCCCGCAGCACCGGCGTGAGCGGTCCCGCCCGGCGGGGCTCCGGCAGGGGCTCGGTGACGATCGCCGACAAGGTGGACCACACGGACGTGCGGCGGAACGGTGACGTGCCTTCCACCGCCGCGTACAGCGTCATACCGAGCGACCAGATGTCCGACGCGGGCCCGGGCTCCCTGCCCTGCGCGCGCTCCGGCGGCAGATAGTCGAGGGAGCCGACGAGTTGACCGCTCTGCGTCAGCTTGGCCATGGCCTCGTCGCCGGAGGCCTCCATGGTGGCGATGCCGAAATCGGTGAGCACGACCCTCCCCCAGCCTCCGGCCGGTGGGACCCCCGTCTCGCTTCGCTCGCCGCGCTCCAGCAGCACGTTGCCCGGCTTGACGTCCCGGTGCAGGACGCCGACCCGGTGCGCGGCGTCGAGCGCGTCCATCAGCTTCGCGCCGATCGCCGCGGCCTCGTGCGGCTCCAGCGTGCCGCGCTCCTCCAACACGTCGTCGAGCGAGGGCCCGTCGACGAGTTCCATGACGATGACCGGCAGGCCCTCTTCCTCGGTCACGTCGTGCACGGTGACCACGCCGGTGTGCCGGATACGGGCGGCTGCCTGCGCCTCCCGCTGCATCCGGGTCCGCAGATCGAGCAGTTCGGGCTGTGAGGCGTCGGTGAAGGCCCGCAGGACCTTGACGGCGACCTCGCGGTTCAGCAGTTCGTCCACCGCCCGGGCGACCACTCCCATGCCGCCGCGCCCGATCATCGCGGTCACCCGGTAACGGCCGCCGAGAACCTTGCCTATCAGCTCGTCGCCGTTCGCTTCCCCCGTCACCGCACGCTCCGTTCCGTCGCCGTTCGTCGTGTACCTGGCGAGTCCAGCGTAGAGGTAACGTCCCTGCCCCACCCGGGCCGCAAACACGGCCCGGACAACGAAGAAACCCCCAGATCCATGGACCTGGGGGTTCTTGCAAGAGCGGGCGACGAGAATCGAACTCGCGCTCTGAGCTTGGGAATCACGGGGACCTGGCGAGCGAACGTGCGGCCTGACCTGCGGTGATGCCGGGATTCGTGGCTGATCCGGCGGGCCCTCGTTTTCCCCTCCTGACCGCAGTTTGCTGCTCTGAAGGGCACGGATGGGGCACAGCACCGGTGGCCCGGGCGCCTCGACGCCATCTGTGCCGACTTCGCCTACTCCGGGGCGGATCAGTCAGCGTCCACTGTGGGCAGCCATTGCATCTGAAGCGCGAACCCCGAGGCATCTGCCGCGTGCCCACCACACTCACGCTGCTGAGGAGAACCGTCACCGACCATCGGCGCGTGATCGGAGGGGCTGCCATAACCTGCACGACGCGCCGGTGTCCAGCCGGGGATCCGTATATGCCATTGGGGCGACGTAGCCGATGAAGAGGGTTCTTTAAGGCGTATCTCCAGGCATGGCTAAGGTGCCTTCCTCATGATCACCCATATCCAGCCCAGTGCTTCGAGCAGGACAAAGGCAGGCAGGGCAAGGGCGAGGGTCACCGTTGAGCTGGCTTCCGCAAGTTTGCAGATACCGGCGATTGTCATGCTTCCAAAGATGGGGGGTGCGAGGAGGGCTAGGAAAACTGCTGACCTGTTCAGTTCGGACCCCTCGCGGGATTCGAAGCTGACATGTAGCTCCCGGCTGCCGAACTTGACGATCTCTGGCCCGCGGAAGTGCTCGGGCAGGTTGGCATGCGGTGTTTCCGCCGGCTCGTCAGTGATTTCCCACTCATCACCCCAGTCGAACGGGTCTGGCCCCAAGTTTTCCATGGGTGCCTCCAGGTGCGCCTGGACGCATATCTCTTCATCACCATCTTCCGACAGTGATCGAACTTGCGCATCTGTAGTGAAGGCGTACGCTTGATGGATGTACGCAGATGCAGCATGTGTATGCATCTACGGCCAAGGGAAGGATGGAGGCACGGCGATGACCAGCGGCGTCCGCCCTCGGGAGAGGGTTAAGGCCCAGCAGAATCGTCTGACGAGAGTCACGCTGAATCTAAATCCGCGCGCCGTCCAAGCGATCGCCCAAGCTCACAAGATCTCCGGTGATAGCCGGACAGAGATCATTAACCGAGCTGTGCAGATGTACGCTGAGATCGAGATCATTCGCCATGAAGGCGGAAAACTCTACGTACGCCCTGCGGGGGACGCTGATCGCTTCGAGCAGCTGCGGTTCTGGTGAGATGGATCTCCGTATCACTTCTTGCTGCCTTTGAATGCGATGAGTGGCGAAGCGTGCAGGGCGTCGGGTACCTCCTATTCGATCAGGCGTGGCGGCAGCCTAGGCCTGGGGCAGATCCTTGCTCGGCAAGATGACCGTCTAACTCCGCGCTCATATGCTGCAGGGCATTTGCCACTGCCGGAAGCCCCATACGCATGAGCGACCACAGCGCACTCAGCTCGCGGCTAAACCCCCATGCGCCCGCCTGCGGTGGTCGGAACCTGATCACTTCGATCTCCTGGCCGGTAAAAGCGCTGTGATCGAGGTATGTCATGCCGCCACTACCGCATAGGTACCCGCGCGCCCCCACGGTGGCGGTGAGATCGGCGAGCCGTTGAGATCTCTGGGGGCGGGCTGGGAGTCCACTGCTGTGGAGGGTGCGGCCCTTCCAACCGAGGAGGCCCAGCAGGGCTTGGGTGGATGCTTCGGCGATGGCTGCGGTCCGGCTGCTGTTTGTGAAGGAGTCCAGGACGGGGACCAGGGCTTGCTGGAGGGCGGACCAGTGGGGGCTGGTCCCGTAATGCTGTCGGAGCACACGGGCGGTCCGTCGCTGGGACTGGGCGGGCTCGGCCATCACCGCGTCACGGATCAGGGTCTGTCGGCCATGGGGCAGATGGGTGGGGATGGACAGCCATCGGCGGTCGGCCGGATCGTTCAAGGCGGCGAGGCGGGCCCGATGCTGGTAGTCACGGCGGGTGAACTGGACGTCGTCGAGGACGATCCAGTAGTCCGCCGCGAACAGCTTGGCCAGTGTCGAGAGCCGGGGAAAGAAGTTGGGCTGGTGGATGGCACATAGCCCACCCGGCGGTGGTTCAGGCGGTGAGGAGGCGGCTGTCGAAGCCGTCGCTGATGAGGGATTCGTACGCGGCATGCACATCCTCCGGGACGTCCTGCTCGATGGCGAAGCCGAGCTTCGGATACTCGATGACCCGCTGCAGATCACCGACGAGCTGGTCGACGACGAGCTTCTCGTCGCCGATCGTCTTCAGGTAGTCGTCGAACTCCAGCGGCGCCGAGGCGCAGATCACCTCCACCTCGGGCCACATCTTGCGGGCAGTGGCGAACGCGCGTCGCTCCATGTAGGGCATGGCGATCAGCAGCATGGTCTTCACGGCGATGCCGGCGGCGGTCAGGACGTCACGGGAGAAGGTGATGTTCTGGCCGGTGTTCCTGGCGTTGGGCTCCAGCAGAACCGCTTCGTCAGGGACGCCGAGGGCGAGCGCGTGCTCGCGGAAGTGCACGGCCTCGCCGCGAGGGAAGCGGCCGGGGCGGGTGGGGTTGGGCCCGCCGGAGAAGACGAGGGTGGGGAAGAGCCCGGCTCGGTACAGCTCGGCACAGAAGGCGGGGACGCCCAGGTCGTGGCTGCCCAGGCCGATCGCGGCGTCCGCCGGCCGGAGCTCGTGGCCCATCTGGTGGTAGTCCCAGATCAGCTTGGCGCGTCGGCGCTGGTCGTCGGTGATGGCCCGCTGGATGTCCGTCGTCACTGGCGTCTCTCCCTGGTCACCGCCGCCGGGGACTGATCGCCCCGGCGGTCTTCCGGATGTTCTCGATGCTGGCCAGCTGGTGGCTCATGCCGTACTGAGCGGCCAGCCTCGCGGCCTGATCGAGGGCCGTCAGGCCATCATCCCGGGTGGCAAGGTCGGACAGCAGGATGTGTCCGTGAGCGGTGTCCAGGCGTACGCGCTGCATCGGCGAGTCGGTCACTCCCGTCCTGCGGGCGATGCCGATGAAGTGCAGGGCTTTGCCCAGGTCGCCGACGCCCCGGTGGACGAGGGCGAGTTTCTGGTGGGCGACGGACCAGTCGTCCGGCTCGCCGAGGTCTTCGAAGTCGTGGGTCGCGGCGAGCATGACGCGGGCCGCGTAGTCGTGCTCGCCCTCCTTGCTCAGCGCGGTCCCGACCCACAGGCGGGCCCTGGCGCGGTCGCGGTGGGCGAGCCGGTCGTCGACGGCCAGGTGTTCGTAGGCGCGGGCAGCGGTGTCCAGGCGGCCGGACATCTCGGCGACTACGGCCAGGGAGAGGTCGAGCTGGGCGACGCGGCGGGGGATATCGAGTTGGTCGAAGATCGATCGCGCTCCGGCATACGCGTGCTGGGCCGACAGCGGCCCCACCACCGCCCCCTGGTCGCGCTTGAGGTCACCCATGAGGGCGGTCGAGCGGGCGAGGAGATACAGGCCCTTGTCGTCCAGCTCTGGCGGTCGGAAGCGGTTCAGCCACCGGCCCAGCAGGTTGTCGGCGAAGGTGAAGTTCTGGCGGCTCAAGGCGACCACGACCCGGTCCAGGTCGTCGGTCCACGATTCGTACTCCCAAGCCCTGGGTCCTGCCGAGGTAACGCGGGGGGTCGTCGCGGGCGGCCCGCCGGCCTCGGAGAGGAACGTCTCGAACCGCAAGTGCACTGATGCGTCCGCGCGGGCGAGAGCCGTGTCCAAGATCGCCTGCGTGTCGGGACGAGGCGCGGTCGTGGACAGGTTCTTGTCCCAGTTGGAGACGGTCCGCACGGCGACGCCGAGGTGCTGGGCGAACGCACGGACGCTCATTCGCAGGGCGAGCCGCAGGGAACGGGCTTCCAGGCCGGTCCAGTGATGCACGGTCGCCACGCGTCGCTCCCTTCCGAGAACTCATGCAAGCACGGAACACGCATGCGGAGAGACGGAAGTGCAACGCAAGTGCAACACCGCGTCATTTCGTCGCCGCGCGAGCAGGAGGACGCTTCAACACGCAGGTCACAGCCCCTTCTTCGACCTGGGGTGGCCTTCCTGTTTCATCACCCTTGATCCTTTGGACGGTCCCCTTCATGGAACCCCTCACTGAGCACCGTCGCGTCAGCGGCCCGGTCGTCTATGGCTTCCTGCGGCTGGTCAATGTCTCCACGGCCCGCGAGGCGGCCTTGAAGCGGTCGCTGGCCGAGTACTGCCGCCAGCACGAGCTCTCGCTGTCCGGCGTGTTCACCGAACGCGTCATCAAGGTCAACTCGGCTGCCTTCACCGGCCTGATGGACACGCTGGACGTGCCCGGCACTTACGGCGTCGTGCTGCCCTCCGCCTCCCACCTGGGCCCCAGGGCCATAGCCGCAGCGCGAGGCAAGCGCATCACGGCGACCGGGGCCCGGCTGCTGCTGGTCCGCAAGGAGCTTCCGGGCCTGGCCCGCCGTCGGTGTCCCGGCCACGGCGGCTCCCAGGCCCGCCGGCGCGGCCACGGATCCGCGCCGGTACTGGAGGCAGAGTCATGAACCCCTCCATGACCCCGTCCGACCAGCGATTCTTCGCCTCGTCGCCCGCCTCGGTCGGACTGGCCCGCGACTTCGCCGACAAGACCCTCCTGGTCTGGGGCCTGGACGCCCTCGCCGACGACGTCCGGCTCTGTGCCTCGGAGCTGGCGACCAACGCGGTCGTCCACGCCAACCACAGCAGCTTCCTGGTCCGGCTGGCCATCGACGGCCACTACCTCCACCTGGAAGTCCACGACGAGCACCCCCGCTGGCCCGAAGTCCGCCTTCCCGCCCACGACATTACCTCCGGCCGTGGGCTGCACCTGGTCGCCGCCCTGTCGGTCGGCTGGGGCGTCGCCCCTCTCCACCCCTCAGGAAAGATCGTCTGGTCGCGGTTCCGCATCGCGCCCGCCGTGCAGGAGACGCCATGCTGACCCGCCCCCTCGCGCCCGCGCCGTCCACCGGACCTGGCCCGAGCTTGCTGTTCTCGCTGAGCACCTGGACGTGGTCCGGCCCTGGCCCGGACGGGCAGGACACCGCGCACATCCTGCTGGCCCACCCGCTCGGCCGCGCCAGCCACGACACCCCCGCCGCGATCGAGGCCCGCATGCGACACATCGCCGTCAGGCTCGGCCCCCTCGTTGGCGTCCACGAGGCCGTCGCCGAGCTCGATGGCTGTCTGCGCGTTATCGGCAGCCGGGTGCTGCTGAAGTTCGGCGGCTCCCGCTACGGACTTCGCCTGCCGACCCATCCCGGGTGGACCGACCTGATCACCCGCCGAGGCCAGGCCGTCCTCATCATCGGCCTGGACCCGCTGCCGCAGTCCGCGACCGCCGGCCGCCTCGACACCTACCTCGATGCCGGCCGCGCGGCCGACCGGCTCCTCTTCGGCCTCGCCCGCACCCCCTGACCCAGCCGCCCATGCACGACCCCACACTCAACCGAGAGGGAACTGCCATGGAACCCTTCGAGCGCGCCCGGCTGGACGCCTACTTCACCAAGATCGCCACCCAGTTCGCCCCCACCGAGCAGGCCACCGCCTTCCTCGTCACGCACCTGCTGGCCGAGCGGCCCGCCTTCGTCCGCGCGGTCGCCGCGATGACCCGGCTGCGGGCGGTGCTGCCCAAGCCGAAGTCCATCCACCCCGCCGCCCAGCACGAGATCGAACAGACCACCCCCTGCGACACCCTCTCCCGCGAGCTGTTCACCGACCCCGACACTGCCCTGGACTACCTCGAATCCCGGGCTGCTGGCGACCCGGTGGTGCTGCTGGACGTCGGCGGCTACTTCGCCTCCGCCCTGACCGAACTGCACAGCCGCTTCACCGGTCAGATCCTCGGCGTCATCGAGGACACCGAGAATGGCCATCGCCGGTACGCGGAGCTCGACAAGCTGCCCTGCCCGGTCATCTCGGTCGCCCGCTCGCCGCTGAAGGACCCCGAGGACTTCCTGGTCGGCCAGTCCGTCGTCTTCTCCACCGAGGCCGTCCTGCGCGACCGAGGCGACATCCTCCACGGCCGCCCCGCCCTCGTGATCGGCTTCGGCAAGCTCGGCTCCTCCATCGCCCGGCTCCTGCACGCCAAAGGCGTCCAGGTCACCGTCTGCGACATCGACCCCGTCCGTCGTACACAGGCCCTCTCCCAGGGCTTCGCCGTCGCCCGCGACCGCGAAGCCACCCTCGCCTCGGCCGGCCTGGTGCTCTGCGCGACCGGCGCCCACTCACTCAAGGGCGAGGACTTCCCCCACCTGCGCAACGGCGCCTACGTCGCCACCGTCACCTCGAAGGAGGACGAGCTGGAACTGGACGCGCTGCCCGACGTCTACACCCGCACGATGGTCGGCGAGCACATCACCCGCTACCAGACCACCGGCCACTACTTCTACCTCGCCAACGGCGGCAACGCCGTCAACTTCCTGCACGGCGCGAGCGTCGGACCTTTCATCTTCCTGGTCCAGGCCGAGATCCTGGCCGCGATCAGGATGCTCACCCGCGCCGATCTGGCCCCCGGCCTTCACGAGGTCAGCGCGGACGACCGAGCCGCGATCGCGGCGACCTGGCTCTCCTACTTCAACAGGTGATCGACTTGGCCATCACGGCAGAACACATCCGCACAATCATCCACGGCTACCTCGACGAGCACCCCGACGAGAAGCGGGCCCTCGCCCCTCTCCTCGGTCTCCTGGACGACGGGGCCGACCTGGCCAGCCGCAAGGAATTCCGCGGCCACGCCACCGCCGGCGCCATCCTCGCCCGACCGGACGGCTGCATCCTGCACATCCACCACCTCGCCCTGGACAAGTGGCTGCTGCCCGGTGGCCACCTCGAAGCCCAGGACGACACCCTCCTCGGCGCGGCCCTGCGCGAGCTCGCCGAGGAGACCGGCATCCCTGCCGATGCCGTCACCGCCGTGGCGGACCGACCCGTCCACATCGACGTCCACCCCATCCCGGCGAACGACGCCAAGGGCGAGCACGACCACCAGCACATCGACTTCCGGTTCCTCTTCCGCACGACCGCCGACATTCACCAGCTGCAGGCCGAGGAGGTCACGGACGCCGCGTGGAGGGAGCCGGAAACCATCACCGACGAGCGTCTGCGCCGACGGGTCTCCGCAGCCCTCCGCTGATCACCAGCCTCCGCCACCCCTGGGGCGGAGGCAGCTCGGCCTCGGCCGGGCCGCAAGAGCAATGCTCTTGCGATAACTTGCTCGCCCTCGGGCGACCCGGCGAAGAGTGTCTTCGCCGATAACTTGCTCTCCGGTCGGGGCGAGGCGGGGCATGGTGCAGTTGCACTCGTCCCACCGGTTGCATGCCTGGTCAGAGCAGGTACGGGTGAGAGCGCAGGTACGGGTCGACTCGTTGCGCGCAAGAGACCCGTCCCCGCGCTGACCTGCGCGGGGACGGCTGGGACCAGTGGTACGGGTCAGGCGCCTGAGGAGTCCGCCGAAGTCGGAGCGGTGCAGTAGCGCTCCCACGTGTCCAGGAACTTGTTGCGGGCGAAGCCCTTGGCCTGGCCGCCTTCGGGGAAGCGGATGTTGGCCGAGCGGATGCCATAGTCCTGGAGCAGGATGCCGAGCAGGCGCGGGGTGAGGCCGTTGGTGCCGTACTCGGCCCAGGGCGCTTCGGGGTCCTCCCGCAGGATGTTGATCAGGCGGGTGGTGGGCAGGGCATCGGGGTTGTTGCAGGAGGCGAAGGCGGCGCGGATGTCCGTCAGGATGCGGACCTTCAGCCCTGTGTCCTCCTCTTCCCCGGCTTCGTGACCGACCATGGCCGCGCATGCGGTGCGGGCCAGGTCGGGCCAGCGTCCGCGAGCGAGGTCGGCGACGATGACGAGGGGCTCCCACGTATCGGCCGCCCGGTCCTCGACGGGCATCTCGGGCTCCAAGTGGGCAGCGGCTCGACGGTGGGTCTTCAGCCAGGAGGCGATGCGGTCGCGCAGGGCATGCAACGCGGGCACGTCGCGGCTGGTGCGGAAGGCGGCAACCTTCTCGCCTGGAGCACGGCGGCGCATGCGGATGACGATGGAGCGGTCCATCACGGTGTCGGGCAGATCGCCGATGCCGGCGATGGCGGCCATGGCGAAGGTGGGGAACTCGGTCGGTGTGTGGTCGGGGCCGGCGACGCGGAGGCTGGGGCGGTTGCGCTGGTGACCGGCGTTGAGCAGGCCGCGCAGTTCCTCGTTTTTCTCGGCGGCCTTGACCGTGCCGAAGATGGTGTCGGCCTCGTCGACCAGCAGGGTCGGCGGGTCGGCCTTGGAGATGGAGCGGAAGATCGCGGCCGGAGTCGAGTTCACGGTGATGACCGGCCTGTGCACGGTCTCCGTGACGACGTCCAGCAGGCGGGATTTGCCGCACCGCTTGACCGGGGCCACGACCGCGAGGCGTGGGGCGTGCTGGATGGCGGCCTGGAGGTGGGTCGCGGCGATCCACAGTGTGACCGCGTCGAGGGCCTCCGGGCTGGGCAGCACGACGTACCGGGCAAGGGTCTCGCGCAGTTCGTTGAGCAGGCGCTCGCCTTCGCTGAGGACGGTCCCCGTCCGCTCCGTCGGTCCGGAAGGGGACCGGGGACCGGTCCCCTCGCGGTCCTCGGCCTCATCCCTAGCCCGGTTGACATCGGTACCGGCCGTCGCGGCCGTGCCAGCGGGGGCGGGTACGAGGGGACCGTCCGATGCCATGCGGTCCCCGGCTTCGGGACCGGTCCCCACACCGCTGACCAGCGGATTTCCTTCCCCCGTGCCGCCCTCACGTTCAGCCGGTCCCCACGGCGTCCGTACCGGGGACCGGTCCCCTTCCGGCCCGTCCACCGGTATTCGGGGACTGGTCCCCAAGGTCCCCTCCGGCTGTTCCGGCGCGGATACGGACCGATCCGCGGTCACATCGCCCCCACAGTCCGCCTCCGGACCGCGGCGCCGGCCGGGGACCGCGACCGGAGGCCAGGTGCAGCCGCCGGCTGCGTTGTTCGGGGTCGGGGACGTAAAGTTGGGCATAGACGTTCCTCACCCGGCAGCGCGCGGGCTGGCAGGCCCGCCGCCACCGTTTGTTTGTTCAGGCATGGGCGACTGGTAGGGACACACTGGCCCTCGGCGTTGGCGCGTCGGGGGCCGTTTCATTTCCCTGGTGTGGTCAACGTAGCCACAGTCAAACCGCGAAAGTCCAGCGTTCTCAGGCAGCCTTGGTCTGCTTACCGAGAACGCTGCTCGGGTGGTTGTCCAAAACGGTAAAGCCGAATCACCGGTTGACCAAAAAGCAGCAGGGAAGCCCTGCTGTCCGATGAAGGATGCTGCACGTCAAGGCATGTGGCGCCTCGCCCGCGATCCGCGCCGCCCACCGCTTTTCGGCACCTACTGTCACTTGTGCGGGGCGCTTTATAAACCACGATTCCCGGTTACCGAAAACGGCGAACGCGAGTTAAAACAGAACGCATGTCCCGACGCCCTTTGGAAATCGGTCCTGCCGGAGAGCGGACCGCGCTCGCCATCGAACGTGCCCGAGCGGCACGCGGCCTTGCCCAGCGACAGCTGGCCGACCGCGTCACCGAGTTGGGCCGCTCGATGTCCAACACCATGCTGTCGCGCATCGAGCGCCGGCAACGCCGGTGCGACGTCGACGACCTCGTCGTCATCTCGGCCGCCCTCGGCGTCTCGCCGCTTGCGCTTCTTCACGGGACGCCGTAGCGCCCAGCGCCGTCTTCGCGGGCCTTCAGGTGCGCCAACACCGAAGGCCGCGCCATCCCAACTCGCCCATGCCTGAGCGACCAACACCGGTGCGACGGGCCTGCCAGCCCGCGTGCCAGATGAGGAACACCCCTTGCACCGACCTGCACTGCCCCCTGCCCCGTCCGACTGCCTGCTGTCCGTGGCGGAAGCCGCCGAGCGCCTCGGCACGGGGGAACGTTTCATCAGGCGCCTGATCGCCGAGCGCCGCATCGCCTTCGTCAAGGTCGGACGCCACGTCCGCATTGCCGACAGCGTGCTTGCCGCGTACATCGAGGCCAACACGGTCGAGCCCGCGCGCCGCATACGCTCCCGCTACGGGAAGGCGGCCTGATGGCGGCGCGTCGGACACAGCGACGCCGCGAGTTCGGCACCGTACGACAGCTGCCCTCCGGACGCTGGCAGGCTCGCTACTGGGCGCCTGACGGCGCCCGCCGCAATGCCCCGGAGACGTTCGACACCAAGACTGACGCGCAGACCTGGCTCACCTTGACCCAGGCCGACATCGAGCGCAAAGACTGGATCGACCCGGACGTCGGCGCCGTGAACTTCGAGGTCTTCGCCCTCAAATGGGTCGAGGAGCGCGGCCTGGCCCCCACAACGGACGAGCTGTACCGCAGGCTCCTGCGGCTGCATATCCTGCCCACCTTCGAGCGGCTCGACCTCGACGAGATCACGCCGCCCGGCGTCCGCACCTGGCGCGCCGAGCGCTTGAAGGCCACCGGCGCCACGACGACCGCCAAGTCCTACCGCCTGCTGAAGGCCATCCTCCAGACGGCGACCGACGACGAGCTGATCCGCCGCAACCCCTGCCGTATCAAGGGTGCCGGCATCGAGAAGCCGAAGGAACGACCGACCGCGACCGTCGAGCAGGTCGATGCCCTCGCCGACGCCATGGGCCCGCGGTGGCGCCTGATGGTCTACTTCGGGGCCTACGGCCCGATGCGACCGGAGGAACAGGCAGCCCTACGACGGCCCGACGTCACGCTCGAGCCCCTCGCCGCCCAGGTCACTGAAGCGGCGCCCGATCTGTGTTCTGGCCGTCGCGTCGAGGGCGACACCAAGTCCGCGGCCGGCAAGCGCACGATCTACCTGCCCGCCTTCCTTCATATAGAGGTCAAGCGACACCTCGACTGGTTCGCGGAGAAGGACCCGAACGGCCTGCTGTTCGTAGGAGAGAAGGGAGCGCCCTTCCGCCGGTCCACCTTCGGCCGCAAGTGGAGGCGAGCGCGGGCACAGGTCGGCCTGCCGGACGGCTTCCGTTTCTACGACCTCCGCCACACCGGCCACACCCTGTCCACCCAGTCCGGTGCCACCCTCAAGGACACGATGGTCCGCGCCGGCCAGTCCTCGGAGAAGGCGGCGATGATCTACCAGCACTCCGACGGTGAGCGGCAGCAGGAAGTCGCTGCGGGCATCGACGAGAAAGTTCGCCAGCAGCGAGGCCGGGTCGCAGAGAGGGCGGCGGCGCGAGGAGCATGACTGAAGGGCGCCGAGGCGGGCGGGCTTGCTCGTTCCGCCTCGGCGCCTCAGGGCCCGGAGGCGTCAACTCAGCTCATCCTGGCCACATATGGGTGAAGGTGTGGGTGTTGTTGACCAGCAGCACTTCTTGATTTCCTCCCTCAAATGAGGGAGGATTTCCGGAAATCAACTCTGTGCGTCGAGGGGCTGGGCATGGCAGTCGTGCACGTCGAGGATTTTCGGGTTCGTAACAGGCTGGCCGAGCTAGGGCTGGCGACAGAAGAGATCGAGAACGTCCAGCGTCGCGCCGAAGCAGAGCGGAGCTTCTGTACGCCACTCGACCCCGTCTCCCTTCCCGGCAACATCTTCTGGGGACGGACCATCCGCTTCATGCGCGAGACCTACATCCCCAAAGGGTGGCGCAGCGCGAGTCCGGTGAACGTGCCGCTCGTGATATCCCCGACCGAGACCTTCGCCATCACAGCTTCCAGTGGCAGCAGGGAGACTGGCTTCGCTGCCCTCACGCCCTCGACCCGCTACTCAAAGGGCCCGGCTGTCACCCGGAGGGTGGAGACCAACCGGCAGCTGATGTTCCCGGACTATGAGGTCGAGGCCGAGGCGCAGGATGTCGGCGACGGTATCCCCACCTGGTTTCTGCTCTACCAGCACGTGAACACGGATACGGGGACGCGGCTGTACTCGGAGCTGTCGCTGCCCGATCACATGGGCAGCCGTGGCAAGATCGACAGCTGGCAGGAGCGGATCATCCTGCCCTGGCTCGACTTCGAAGGCGTCATCCCGTTCCCCGACGAGGACGATGGCGAGGGCGGCATCGATATCCCCATCGAGCGCCTAGGCTGACTCGTCCTCCCCACTTCGACTTTTTGGCACATTCCCATGACCACCGCATCCCGGCTCGTCCTGGCGCGCAGGCGCCGGGGGCTCACTGTTACCCGACTCGCTCAGCTTGCGGGCCTCACGGCCCGAAGGCTGTCGGACTTCGAGAACGGGCGGGCGATCCCGAGCCCGCCCTCGTTGTCGGCCATCGCCGAGGCACTGGAGTTCCCTGAGTCGTTCTTCAGCGCTGGGGAGGTAGCTGATCTGCCTGTGGAAACGGTGAGCTTTCGGGCGCTGAGCAAGATGACTGCCTCGCAGCGGGACGTCGCGCTCAGTAGCGGTCGTTTGTCCCGAGGGTTGCAGGACTGGATCGGTGCGCGGTTCGGGCTGCCGGCTGCGGACCTGCCAAGCCTCACTTCCTTCAGCCGCTTGCGGGAGGACGGACAGATCCCGTATCCGGGTGAGGCGGGAGGTGGGGACAACTCTGCCGAGCGGGCCGCGGAACTCGTGCGAACCAGGTGGGGCCTGGGCGTCGCGCCCATCGCCAACATGGTTCACCTCCTGGAGGCCCACGGAGTCCGAGTCTTCTCGCTGTCTCGGGATTGCCCGGAGGTCGACGCCTTCTCGTTCTGGGACCGAGGGATCCCGTTCGTCCTGCTGAACACGGAGAAGACCGCCGAGCGCGGCCGCTTTGATGCGGCTCACGAGCTGGGTCACCTCGTCCTGCACGGCGAAGAACAGATTCCGCACGGCCCCCAGGCCGAGGCTGAGGCCCATCGGTTCGCGGCTGCCTTGCTGATGCCGAGCGCAGATGTCCTTGCTTATGCGCCTCGGAACCCGAGCACGAACTGGATCTTGCAGGCCAAGCGGAGATGGAAGGTCGCCGCCATGGCCCTCGCCCATCGCCTTCACGAGCTGAACCTCACTACCGAGTGGCAGTACAGAACTCATTGCGTGGAGCTTGGCCGACTGGGGTACCGCAAGGCGGAGCCGGAGAGCCGTCTACCCCGAGAGACCTCGCAGGTGCTGGGGAAGGTCTTCGCCGCTCTGCGTGCCGAGGGCACTCGACCAGCCGATGTCGCTCGGGACCTTCACCTGCGGCCTGCGGATCTCAACGACCTGATCTTCGGGCTCATCGTGACCGCTCAGGACGGCGGCAGACCGGACCAGGGGCAGCACGCAACGGCTCCGCGTCGTCCGCAGCTCTCGGTAGTGCGCTGAGCTCTCATGGCCTCGGCGCTTTGCTGATGTGGCGGCAACGCCGAGGCCTGGACAGTGGTGCGCATCACCGAAAGATCGTCTCGTCATTCGCGACGCTTATGCCTTCATGCTGTTCAAAAGCGGCGCGGCGGCACCATGTGAGCCCCGTCCGGGTGGAGTTAGGGCACGCGGAGGGCACGGCGGCCCCAGAGAGGTCTAGACAACGACGAACCCCCAGGTCGCTGACCTGGGGGTTCGTAGAAGAGCGGGCGACGAGAATCGAACTCGCGCTCTGAGCTTGGGAAGCTCATGTTCTACCATTAAACTACGCCCGCGCGAAGGTGCCCATCGGGGCATCGCATCGTCGCACACTCTACCCCATCGAAGGCCACCGGCGCACTTGCCGCGGTGGCCTTCCGTCGTGTGAGGGGGGTGTGGCGGGCATGGGGATGCGGGCGTGAGGGGCGGGAGTTGGGGCGTACCGTGGGGGTGCGGCCATCGGCGGGGGCTGTCGGGGTGCCGCGTTAAGTTCGGCCAGATCCATCCCCTAATGTGGCTTTTGTCTTTCATGTCGTGCCGGAGGCACGCAGTCAGTGCCGCCATGGGGAAAGGGAGCTCGATGGAGCGCACCGTCGTTCGTTGTGCCGAAGGGCACGTGTTCAGCACCGCTTCGTTCCCGATGCAGAACCTCGGTCCCGGCCGGATCGGCCCCGGGCGGCTCCTGCGCTGCCCGCGCTGCGCCCGCCTGCGGCACTCCGTGCCGGTGGGCACCGAGAAGGGGTGAGCCCGGCGCGGGCCCGGGCCGGAGTCGATCTCCGGCCCGGGCCCGCGTTGTCAGGTTGTCCGGCTTCTTTGCGTATCCTCGACTCGTGCTTCTCTCAGACAAGGACATCCGGGCCGAGATCGACGCCGGCCGAGTGCGGATCGACCCGTTCGACGAATCGATGGTGCAGCCGTCGAGCATCGATGTGCGGCTCGACCGCTACTTCCGGGTGTTCGAGAACCACCGGTACCCGCACATCGACCCCGCGGTCGAGCAGGCGGACCTCACGCGTGAGGTGGTGCCGGAGGGCGACGAGGCGTTCATCCTGCACCCCGGCGAGTTCGTGCTGGCCTCGACGTACGAAGTGATCACGCTCCCCGACGACGTCGCCTCGCGGCTGGAGGGCAAGTCCAGCCTCGGCCGGCTCGGCCTGCTGACGCACTCGACGGCCGGCTTCATCGACCCGGGCTTCTCCGGGCACGTGACGCTGGAGCTGTCCAACATGGCCACGCTGCCGATCAAGCTGTGGCCGGGGATGAAGATCGGCCAGCTGTGCATGTTCCGGCTGACCTCCCCCGTCGAGCATCCTTACGGGTCCGCGAAGCACGGCTCCCGCTACCAGGGCCAGCGCGGGCCGACGCCCTCGCGGTCCTTCCAGAATTTCCACCGCACGCAGGTCTGACCGACCAGGGAACAAGGCGAAGAGCAACAGTGAGCGATATCCGCGAGAACCTGACCTACCCGATCTTCGGGCAGGCGATCCGTGAGCTGGCGCAGACCATCGCGGACGACGGCTACGAGCCGGACATCATCCTGTCCATCGCACGCGGTGGCGTCTTCGTCGCGGGCGGCCTCGCCTACGCGCTGGACTGCAAGAACATCCACCTGGTGAACGTCGAGTTCTACTCCGGCGTCGGCGAGACGATGGAGATGCCGGTCATGCTGGCCCCCGTCCCCGACAAGATCGACTTCACCGACAAGAAGGTCCTGATCGCCGACGACGTGGCGGACACCGGCAAGACCCTCAAGCTGGTGCACGACTTCTGCGTGGGCCACGTGGCCGAGGTGCGTTCCGCGGTGATCTACGAGAAGTCCCAGTCCCTCGTGAAGTGCGAATACGTCTGGAAGCGCACCGAGGACTGGATCAACTTCCCCTGGTCGGTCGAGCCGCCGGTGGTGCGCCGCGAGGGCCAGGTCCTCGACGCGTAGGACCGCGGAAGCGGCCATGGAACACACGGAAGGGCCCGTTTAGATCCTCTGGGGATCTAAACGGGCCCTTCCGTGTGACTAAAGCGTGCCCAGCTTGATGAGCGACAGCAGCGCGACGAGCTGGATCGCCGAGGCCCCGAGCGCCTTGGGCCACGGCAGGTCGTGGGATTTGCTCACCATCGAGGTCAGCAGTGCGCCGCCCGCCAGCCAGGTGGCCCAGCCCAGCACCTGTACGAGGGGGCTGTCGCCGCCCAGGAACATCGCGAACAGCAGCCGGGGCGCGTCGGAGAGCGACATGATCAGCATCGACAGCCCGACCGTCGGCTGCCATATCCCGTCGCCGCCCAGCTGCCGGGCCAGCGTGTGGGTGACCGCGCCGAGGATCAACCCGGCGATCACCATGATCACGCCGGTGATCAGCACGGCCGGCAGGACCTGGGAGAGCGAGGCGTTCAGTACGTCCTGACGGGCCTTGTCGAAGCCGAAGACGGCCAGCAGGCCGTAGACGAAGGTGACGATCAGCGCCGGGGCCCACATCTGGTGGTCCCGCATCTGCCAGAAGGTGGCCGACGGGCGCAGCACGATGCCGCTCAGCAGGTCCTTCCAGTGCAGCCGGGGCCCGGCGGGCGGAGCGGGCGCGGGCGCGGCGCCGTAGGAGCCGTCACCGCCGTCGTACTGGCCGTACGCGTCCGGGGCCTCGCCGAGGCTGAACTGCTGCGTGTGGCCGGGGTTGTCGGCGGTCCGCCCGTAGTACGGGTCCTGGCCGCCGTACTGCTGCTGCCCGTAGCCCGGCTGGGGCTGGGGCGGCTGCGGTGGGTGCCCGCCCCCGAAGTACTCCGGCTCGTCGTACCCGCCCGGCTGCTGCCACTGCTGCTGCCCGCCGCCGTAGCCGCCGCCGGGCATGCCGGGTTGCCCGGGCGCGCCCTGGCCGCCGTACGGAGCCTGCTGTCCTTGCCGCGCGGGGTCGGCACCGTGAGGGTCCCGCCCGCGTCCCATCCTGAATCCAGCCACGCCTTCGAACGTACCCGCTCCGGCGAGGTCCCGGCGCCGGCCCCGGGGGAACGCACCCGGCATTGCGGCCGAGCTGTGACATCCCTTAGGGGAAAGCCCAGGGTCGCGGGGGGTTTGTGGCGCCCCATGGGGTCAGACGGACGACGGCTCCCCGCCGCCGACATTCTCGATCATCCGCTGCAGGACCCGCAGGGCGGCCACGTACTCCTCGTCCGTGATGCCGGCGTGGATCTCCCCGCGCACCCGGGCGACGACCTCCTTGGTGCGGTCCTTGGCCTCCCGCCCGGCGTCGGTGAGGTGCAGGAAGCCCTGGTCGTCGGCGGAGAGCCAGCCGCGGGCGAGAAGGCTGTCGACCGACTGGACGATCGTGTCCGCGCCGACGTCCAGCACGGGGCAGAGGCTGTCGCGGATCTGCTCCCGCGTCAGCCCGGAGCCGCCGGCGGCGTCGGTCTGGTTGAGGATCCACCACTGGAACTGCGTGATGTCGACCCGCGCCATCGCCCCCCGGATGTGCTGGATGACGGCCTTGTTGGCGACCCAGCTCCAGTAGCCGATGGGCTGGGCGGCGAGCGAGGCGAAGTCGACGGGGGCGGCGGGGTCGGCCATGGCGGGTGCGGTCTGCGTCGTCGTCATGGGAACGACGCTAGGACCTCAAGCACGCTTGAGATCAAGTGTGTTGGGGGTCACGACAACGGCCGGGCCCCGCGAACATCCGCGGGGCCCGGCCGTGCGTCCTTGCGTAAGCCGCCTACTTCACCGGCTCCGGGTCCGGCGTCGGGGCGTTCGCCGGCTCGCCGTCGTCCTCCGGCTCGGCCGGGGTCTTGACGGACTCCAGCAGCAGCTGGGCCACGTCGACGACCTGGATGGACTCCTTGGCCTTGCCGTCGTTCTTCTTGCCGTTGACCGAGTCGGTCAGCATGACGAGGCAGAACGGGCAGGCCGTGGAGACGATGTCCGGGTTGAGGGACAGCGCCTCGTCGACGCGCTCGTTGTTGATGCGCTTGCCGATGCGCTCCTCCATCCACATGCGCGCACCGCCGGCGCCGCAGCAGAAGCCGCGCTCCTTGTGGCGGTGCATCTCCTCGTTGCGCAGGCCCGGCACCTTGGCGATGATCTCGCGCGGCGGCGTGTAGACCTTGTTGTGGCGGCCCAGGTAGCAGGGGTCGTGGTAGGTGATCAGACCCTCGACCGGGGTGACGGGGACCAGCTTGCCCTCGTCGATGAGGTGCTGCAGCAGCTGCGTGTGGTGGATGACCTCGTACTCGCCGCCGAGCTGCGGGTACTCGTTGGCGATGGTGTTGAAGCAGTGCGGGCAGGTCGCGACGATCTTCTTCTTCGCCTTCTCGACCTTGACGCCCTCCTCCGCATCCTCGCCGAACGCCATGTTCAGCATCTCGACGTTCTGCTGGCCGAGCTGCTGGAAGAGGAACTCGTTGCCCAGGCGGCGGGCGGAGTCACCGGTGCAGGCCTCGTCGCCGCCCATGATGGCGAACTTCACGCCCGCCATGTGGAGCAGCTCGGCGAAGGCCTTCGTCGTCTTCTTGGCGCGGTCCTCCAGGGCGCCGGCGCAGCCGACCCAGTAGAGGTAGTCGACCTCGGTGAGGTCCTCGATGTCCTTGCCGACGACCGGGATCTCGAAGTCGACCTCCTTGGTCCACGCCAGGCGCTGCTTCTTCGCCAGGCCCCAGGGGTTGCCCTTCTTCTCCAGGTTCTTGAGCATCGTGCCCGCCTCGGACGGGAAGGAGCTCTCGATCATCACCTGGTAGCGGCGCATGTCGACGATGTGGTCGACGTGCTCGATGTCGACCGGGCACTGCTCGACGCACGCGCCGCACGTGGTGCAGGACCACAGCACGTCCGGGTCGATGACGCCGTTCTCCTCCAGCGTCCCGATCAGCGGGCGCTCGGCCTCGGCGAGGGCGGACGCGGGGACGTCCTTCAGCTGCTCCGCGGACGCCTTCTCGTTGCCCTCGGCATCCTTGCCGCCGCCGGCGAGCAGGTACGGCGCCTTGGCGTGCGCGTGGTCGCGCAGCGCCATGATCATCAGCTTCGGCGACAGCGGCTTGCCGGTGTTCCAGGCGGGGCACTGCGACTGGCAGCGGCCGCACTCGGTGCAGGTGGAGAAGTCGAGGATGCCCTTCCAGGAGAACTCCTCGACCTTCGAGACGCCGAAGACGTCGTCCTCGCCCGGGTCCTCGAAGTCGATCGGCTTGCCGCCGCTCGCCATCGGCTGCAGCGCGCCGAGGGCGACGTCGCCGCTCGCCTCACGCTTGAACCAGATGTTCGGGAAGGCCAGGAAGCGGTGCCAGGCCACGCCCATGTCCGTCTTCAGCGAGACCGTGATCATCCAGATGAAGGACGTCGCGATCTTCAGACCCGCGAAGAAGTAGGTGAGGTTCTGGAGCGTGGAGACGTCCATCCCCTCCAGCCACGAGACGACCGGGTACGAGACGAAGAACGAGGCCTCGTAGCCGTCCACGTGGTGCTGGGCGCCCTCGAGCGCGTGCAGCATGAAGATGCAGACGCCGACGATGAGGATGACGGACTCGACGAAGTACGCCTGGCCGGTGTTGGAGCCGGCGAAGCGGGACTTGCGGCCCGGCCTGCCCGGCCGGTTCAGCTGCCGGATGACGATGAGGGTCAGGATGCCGAGCGCGGTCATCGTGCCGAGGAACTCGACGAAGACGTTGTACGGGGCCCAGTCGCCGATGATCGGCAGGATCCAGTCGGCCTGGAAGAGCTGGCCGATGGCGTTGACGATCGTCAGCAGCAGGGAGAAGAAGCCCACCGCCACGAACCAGTGCGCCACGCCGACCACGCCCCAGCGGTTCATCCGCGTGTGGCCGAGGAACTCCTTGGCGACGGTGACGGTCCGCTGCGTGGGGTCGTCGGTGCGGGTGCCGGCGGGTACGGGCTGGCCTAGCCGTACGAAGCGGTAGATCTGCAGGAGGGCACGGCCGAACAGCGCGACGCCGACCGCGATGAGGACCAGCGACACAATGATCGCGGCGAGTTGCATGGGAGGGGCTCCTCGAACCTGCGAGAGCGGGATTACTAGGCGGTAACTTATCCAGTCCGTACGAGACTACTCACTCTCCCGCGCGCGATATAGCGGCATCGCCGGTGATCTGTGTCGCGAAGGCAACCCTTACGGGCGTTCGGCCCATCCGGGCGGAGCCTTGCGCTCCGCTTTTCGGCCGTGACTGACTGTAAGACTGACATAAAAGTTGAGCGGGCCCGACTCAGGTCCGTTGACAGGTTTGCGGTCGTGCTGCACTCTTGAGTCTGTTCCACTCAAGTCAGCTGGAGGAATCGACATGGCACGTGCGGTCGGCATCGACCTGGGTACGACGAACTCCGTCGTCAGTGTTCTCGAGGGCGGTGAGCCCACCGTCATCACCAACGCCGAGGGCGCCAGGACCACGCCGTCCGTCGTCGCCTTCGCGAAGAACGGCGAGGTGCTGGTCGGCGAGGTCGCCAAGCGCCAGGCCGTCACCAACGTCGATCGGACGATCCGCTCGGTCAAGCGCCACATGGGCACTGACTGGAAGATCAACATCGACGGCAAGGACTTCAACCCGCAGCAGATGAGCGCCTTCATCCTGCAGAAGCTCAAGCGGGATGCCGAGGCCTACCTGGGCGAGAAGGTCGTCGACGCGGTCATCACCGTCCCGGCGTACTTCAACGACTCCGAGCGCCAGGCCACCAAGGAGGCCGGTGAGATCGCGGGTCTGAACGTCCTGCGCATCGTCAACGAGCCCACCGCGGCCGCCCTGGCCTACGGTCTCGACAAGGACGACCAGACCATTCTGGTCTTCGACCTCGGTGGCGGCACCTTCGACGTCTCGCTGCTCGAGATCGGCGACGGCGTCGTCGAGGTCAAGGCGACCAACGGTGACAACCACCTCGGTGGTGACGACTGGGACCAGCGCGTCGTCGACTACCTGGTCAAGCAGTTCGCCAACGGCCACGGCGTCGACCTGTCCAAGGACAAGATGGCGCTGCAGCGTCTGCGCGAGGCCGCCGAGAAGGCGAAGATCGAGCTGTCCTCGTCCACCGAGACCTCGATCAACCTGCCCTACATCACGGCGTCCGCCGAGGGCCCGCTGCACCTGGACGAGAAGCTCACCCGCGCCCAGTTCCAGCAGCTGACCGCGGACCTGCTCGACCGCTGCAAGACCCCCTTCCACAACGTCATCAAGGACGCGGGCATCAGCCTGTCCGAGATCGACCACGTGGTCCTGGTCGGCGGTTCCACCCGTATGCCCGCCGTCGCCGAGCTCGTCAAGGAGCTGACCGGCGGCAAGGAGGCCAACAAGGGTGTGAACCCGGACGAGGTCGTCGCCATCGGCGCCTCGCTCCAGGCCGGTGTCCTCAAGGGTGAGGTCAAGGACGTCCTGCTCCTCGACGTGACCCCGCTGTCCCTCGGCATCGAGACCAAGGGCGGCATCATGACCAAGCTGATCGAGCGCAACACCACGATCCCGACCAAGCGCTCCGAGATCTTCACGACGGCCGAGGACAACCAGCCGTCCGTGCAGATCCAGGTCTACCAGGGCGAGCGCGAGATCGCGGCGTACAACAAGAAGCTCGGCATGTTCGAGCTGACCGGCCTTCCGCCGGCCCCGCGCGGCGTCCCGCAGATCG
Source organism: Streptomyces sp. NPDC021096 (assembly GCF_040641275.1). NCBI lineage: Bacteria > Bacillati > Actinomycetota > Actinomycetes > Kitasatosporales > Streptomycetaceae > Streptomyces > Streptomyces sp. NPDC021096. The sequence continues at coordinate 27,094 of NZ_JBFADG010000015.1, forward strand.
AGGTCTCCTTCGACATCGACGCCAACGGCATCATGCACGTGACCGCGAAGGACCTGGGCACGGGCAAGGAGCAGAAGATGACCGTCACCGGCGGCTCCTCGCTCGCCAAGGACGAGGTCGACCGCATGCGCCAGGAGGCCGAGCAGTACGCGGAGGAGGACCACCGCCGCCGCGAGGCCGCCGAGACCCGCAACCAGGGCGAGCAGCTCGTCTACCAGACCGAGAAGTTCCTCAAGGACAACGAGGACAAGGTCCCGGCCGAGGTCAAGACCGAGGTCGAGACCGCTGTGGCCGAGCTGAAGGAGAAGCTCAAGGGCGAGGACACGGCCGAGATCCGCACCGCGACCGAGAAGGTCGCCGCGGTCAGCCAGAAGCTCGGCCAGGCCATGTACGCCGACGCCCAGGCCGCGCAGGGCGCCGAGGGTGCCGCCGGTGCCGCCGGCGCCGGTGCCCCCAAGGCCGAGGACGACGTCGTCGACGCCGAGATCGTGGACGACGAGAAGCCGAAGGGCGGTGCGTCGGCGTGACGGAGGAGACCCCGGGCTTCAACGAGAACGAGAAGCCTGAAGGCCCCTCCGACGCCACCACCCCCGACGACGCGGCGCAGGCCGCCGGATCCGCCGACAAGGCGGGTCCGGCCGGCCCGGCCGCGCCCGGCGAAGAGCTGGTCGAGGTAGGCCTCCAGGCACAGCTGGACCAGGCCCAGGCCGCGCTCACCGAGCGCACCGGGGACCTCCAGCGGCTCCAGGCCGAGTACCAGAACTACCGTCGCCGCGTGGAGCGGGACCGGGCCACGGTCAAGGAGATCGCCATCGCGAACCTCCTGTCCGAGCTCCTCCCCACGCTCGACGACATCGGTCGCGCCCGTGACCACGGCGAGCTCGTCGGCGGCTTCAAGTCCGTCGCCGAGTCGCTGGAGACGGTCGTGTCCAAGATGGGCCTGCAGCAGTTCGGCAAGGAGGGCGAGCCCTTCGACCCGCTGGTGCACGAGGCGCTGATGCACAGCTACGCGCCCGACGTCACCGAGACCACGTGCGTGCAGATTCTGCAGCCGGGGTATCGGATCGGCGAGCGCACGATCCGCCCCGCGCGGGTCGCGGTCGCCGAGCCGCAGCCGGGCGCGAGCCCGAAGGCCGACGAGGCGTCGGACGAGGAGAGCGGTGGCCCGGAAGAGGGCTGACGCAGTGGCTGACCGGAAGGAGGGACGTCGGGGATGAGCCTGAGCAGGGACTTGTTGGAGAAGGACCTCTACAAGGTCCTCGGCGTCCCCAAGGACGCCACCGAGGCGGAGATCAAGAAGGCGTACCGGAAGCTCGCCCGCGAGTACCACCCGGACGCCAACAAGGGCGACGCCTCGGCCGAGGAGCGCTTCAAGGAGATCTCCGAGGCGAACGACGTCCTGGCCGACGCCAAGCGCCGCAAGGAGTACGACGAGGCGCGCGCCCTGTTCGGCAACGGCGGCTTCCGCCCGGGGCCGGGCGGCGGCGGCTCGTTCAACTTCGACCTGGGTGACCTCTTCGGGGGCGCCCAGGGCGGCGGTGGCGCCGGTGCCGGTGCCGGTGGCTTCGGCGGCGGTCTGGGCGACGTCTTCGGCGGCCTGTTCAACCGGGGCGGCGGCGCGGGCACGCGCACCCAGCCGCGCCGCGGCCAGGACATCGAGTCCGAGGTGACGCTCAACTTCACCGAGGCGGTGGAGGGGGCCACGGTCCCCCTGCGGATGTCCTCCTCGGCGGCGTGCAAGAGCTGCTCCGGAACGGGCGACAAAAACGGTACGCCCAGGGTCTGCCCGACCTGCGTCGGCACCGGCCAGGTGTCGCGCGGCACGGGCGGCGGGTTCTCCCTGACCGACCCCTGCCCCGACTGCAAGGGCCGGGGGCTGATCCCCGAGAACCCCTGCGACGTCTGCCACGGCAGCGGGCGCGCCAAGTCCTCCCGCACGATGCAGGTCCGCATCCCCGCCGGGGTCTCCGACGGCCAGCGGATCCGGCTGCGCGGCAAGGGTGCTCCGGGCGAGCGCGGCGGCCCGGCCGGCGATCTGTACGTCGTCGTGCACGTCGGCGCGCACCCGGTGTTCGGGCGCAAGGACGACAACCTCACCGTCACCGTGCCCGTCACGTTCGCGGAGGCGGCGCTCGGCGGCGAGGTCAAGGTCCCCACGCTCGGCGGCCCGCCGGTCACCCTGAAGCTGCCCGCGGGCACGCCCAACGGCCGCACCATGCGCGCCCGGGGCAAGGGCGCGGTCCGCAAGGACGGCACCCGCGGCGACCTCCTGGTCACCGTCGAGGTGACCGTGCCCACGAACCTCGGTGACAAGGCGCGTGAGGCCCTCGAGGCCTACCGCGATGCCACCGACGACGAGGATCCGCGAGCGGAGCTGTTCCAGGCCGCGAAGGGAGCATGACCCATGGAAGGGACCGGCCGCCGACGTAATCCGTATCCGTATGAACTGACCGACGAGTCGCCGGTCTACGTCATCTCCGTCGCCGCTCAGCTCTCGGGCCTGCACCCGCAGACGCTGCGGCAGTACGACCGCCTCGGCCTGGTCTCTCCCGACCGCACGGCCGGGCGCGGTCGCCGCTACTCCGCGCGCGACATCGAGCTGCTGCGCCAGGTGCAGCAGCTCAGCCAGGACGAGGGCATCAACCTGGCCGGCATCAAGCGCATCATCGAGCTGGAGAACCAGGTGGCCGCGCTCAAGGCGCGCGTCGCCGAGCTCCAGGCGACGGTCGAGGGTGCCGCCACGGCCATGCAGCAGGCGGAGGCGGCCGTCCACGCCTCCTACCGCCGGGACCTGGTCCCCTACCAGGACGTCCAGCAGGCCAGCGCGCTGGTGGTCTGGCGCCCGCGGCGGGACCCGCGGGAGCGCTGAGCGGACAGCGAACTGCGGACAGCGAACAGCGAACAGCGAAAAGGGCCGGGAGAGCGGATCGCTCTCCCGGCCCTTTCGGTTTCCCGGGCTGCTTCCCTCCGGAGTTGATTACGGAGAGTTATCCACAGGCCTGGTGTGGTGACGCTGGGTCCGGGACACTCGGAGCATGACGGGGGACGAGACTTCATTGCGGGCCCGGGCCGATGCCCAGGGCGGGGTGGTGCTCACGGCGCAGGCGCTGGCCGAGGGGTGGACGCGGGGCCGACTGAGCCGCTTTCTGACGGCCGGGGGGTGGACGCGGGTCCGGCCCGGGGCGTGGCTCGTGCCGGGGCGGGAGGCGGGGTGGGCGGAGCTGCTGTGGACGCATCAGCTGCTGCGGCCGGAGCTGGTGGTCAGCCACTGGTCGGCGGCGATGCTGCACGGCGTCGAGACCGGCCCGCCGGGCGGGCGCCCCGACTTCATCTGCCCCGGCCCCGCGGCCCTCAAAGGGGCCACGCTGCACAGACTGCCGCTCGCGCCGGGCGATGTGACCGTCGTGGCCGGGCTGAGGGCGACCACCGTGGCCCGGACGATGGCGGATCTGCTGCGGGCGGGACCGCGGGACGAGGCGCTGGTGGCCGTCGACTCGGCCCTGAGCTGGCGGCACGGCCGCGGAGCCGGGCCGCCAGGCTCGCGCGGACGGCCGCTGACCACGCTCGACGACATCGGCCGCGCCCTGACCCGGGCCCCGGCCCTGCGCGGCGCCGCGACGGCCGCCTGGTGGCTGGCCATGGCCGACCCCCGCTCGGGCTCACCCGCCGAGACGCTCGCCCGGCTGCGGATACACGACGCCGGGCTCCATCCCGAGACCCAGGCCATGCTCGTGGTGCCCACGACCGGCCGCCGGGTCTACCCCGACTTCCTCTTCCGCCCGCAGGGGCTGGCCGTGGAGACCGAGGGATACACCTGGCACGGCACCAGGGCGCAGCACCAGCGGGACGTCATACGGTTCAACGACCTGGCGGCGTGCCGGGAGGTCCGCCGCATCCTGCGGTTCACCTCGGCCGACGTCCGTCACCGCCCGGCGATGATGATCCGCGACATCCGCAGCGCCCTGGCCTGACGGCTCAGCCCCGGCCGAGCGCCCGCGTCACGGTGATCTCGATGACGACGCGGTCGGGGTTGGGGCGGGGCGTTCGGTGGTAGCGCTCGGCGTAGCGGGTGACGGCGTCGGCGATGACGTCGGCCTCGGTGCGCACGACGGCACGGCCCTCGAGGGTCGCCCAGCGCTTGCCCTCCATCTGGCAGACGGCCACCCGCGCGCCGGCCCGGCCCGCCGCCTGCACGTTGGCGACCTTGCGGCTGCTCTTGCCGGTGATGACGCGGGCGATGCCGGAGGTGGGGTCGAAGGTGACGCCGACGGGGACGACGTGCGGGGAGCCGTCCGGGCGCAGGGTGGTCAGGGTGCAGACGTGCCGCTCTCGCCAGAAGTCGACGTAGGCGGGATCGGGGTCGCGGAGGTCGATCGCCATGACGGTCAGGTTAGGCGAGATGGTGGCCGCGGCGGGGCGGTACCACCGCCTCCGCCGTGGCCGGCGCCGCCGCGTACGCCCGATCCGGGGACACGGGAGCGCTGGCGGGAGCAGGGTTGAGTGGAATAGACTCAACTTATCGCACGTTGGCCAAAGCAGGACCGAACGTGGGTACCACGAGCACAAGGAGGAGCGCAGGTCGTGGATGCCGAGCTGACCAACAAGAGCCGGGAGGCGCTCAGCGCCGCCAGCGACCGGGCCCTGACGGCCGGGCATGCCGACATGACGCCCGCACACCTGCTCCTGGCCCTGCTCGCCGGGCAGGAGAACGAGAACGTGATGGACCTGCTGGCCGCCGTCGAGGCCGACGCGGCCGCGCTGCGGTCGGGGGCCGAGCGGCAGCTGGCGGGCCTGCCCAGCGTGCAGGGTTCCACCGTGGCACCGCCGCAGCCGAACCGCGAGCTGATGGCGGCGCTCGCGGACGCGGCGGAGCGGGCGCGGGACCTCGGCGACGAGTACATCTCCACCGAGCACCTGCTCGTCGGCCTGGCCGCCAAGGGCGGGCGGACCGGTGAGCTGCTGGAACAACAGGGAGCGTCGGCCGGGAAGCTGCTGGCCGCGTTCGAGAACGCGAGGGGCGGACAGCGGGTGACCACCGCGGACCCGGAGGGTACGTACAAGGCGCTGGAGAAGTTCGGCACGGACTTCACGGCCGCCGCCAGGGACGGCAAGCTCGACCCCGTCATCGGGCGCGACCACGAGATCCGGCGCGTGGTGCAGGTGCTCTCGCGCCGCACCAAGAACAACCCCGTCCTCATCGGTGAGCCCGGTGTCGGCAAGACGGCCGTCGTCGAGGGGCTCGCGCAGCGGATAGTGAAGGGCGACGTCCCGGAGTCGCTGAAGAACAAGCGGCTCGTCGCGCTCGACCTGGGCGCGATGGTGGCCGGCGCGAAGTACCGCGGCGAGTTCGAGGAGCGGCTCAAGACCGTCCTGGCGGAGATCAAGGCCAGCGAGGGCCGGATCATCACGTTCATCGACGAGCTGCACACCGTGGTCGGCGCGGGCGCCGGCGGCGACTCCGCCATGGACGCGGGCAACATGCTCAAGCCCATGCTCGCCCGCGGTGAGCTGCGCATGGTCGGCGCGACCACGCTCGACGAGTACCGCGAGCGCATCGAGAAGGACCCGGCGCTGGAGCGCCGCTTCCAGCAGGTGCTGGTCGCCGAGCCCTCCGTCGAGGACTCCATCGCGATCCTGCGCGGCCTCAAGGGCCGCTACGAGGCCCACCACAAGGTGCAGATCGCGGACTCGGCGCTGGTCGCCGCCGCGACCCTGTCCGACCGCTACATCACCTCCCGCTTCCTGCCCGACAAGGCCATCGACCTCGTCGACGAGGCCGCGTCCCGGCTGCGCATGGAGATCGACTCCTCGCCCGTGGAGATCGACGAGCTGCAGCGCGCCGTCGACCGGCTGAAGATGGAGGAGCTCGCCCTCAACAACGAGTCCGACGCCGCCAGCAAGGAGCGGCTGGCCAAGCTCCGCCGCGACCTCGCCGACAAGGAGGAGGAGCTGCGGGGGCTGACCGCGCGCTGGGAGAAGGAGAAGCAGTCCCTCAACCGCGTCGGTGAGCTCAAGGAGCGCCTCGACGAGCTGCGGGTGCAGGCCGAGCGCGCACAGCGCGACGGCGACTTCGACACCGCCTCCAAGCTGCTCTACGGCGAGATCCCTGCCGTGGAGCGGGAGCTGGCGGAGGCCGCCGAGGCGGAGGCCGAGGCGGAGCAGGAGGCCGCGGCCAAGGACCTCATGGTCAAGGAGGAGGTCGGCCCGGACGACATCGCCGACGTCGTCGCCTCCTGGACCGGCATCCCCGCGGGCCGGCTGCTCGAGGGCGAGACGCAGAAGCTGCTGCGCATGGAGGACGAGCTCGGCAAGCGGCTGATCGGGCAGGCCGAGGCCGTCCGCGCGGTGTCCGACGCCGTGCGGCGCAGCCGGGCCGGCATCGCCGACCCCGACCGGCCGACCGGCTCGTTCCTCTTCCTCGGCCCCACCGGCGTCGGCAAGACCGAGCTGGCCAAGGCGCTCGCGGAGTTCCTCTTCGACGACGAGCGGGCGATGGTCCGCATCGACATGAGCGAGTACGGCGAGAAGCACTCCGTCGCCCGACTGGTCGGCGCCCCGCCCGGCTACGTCGGCTACGAGGAGGGCGGCCAGCTGACCGAGGCCGTGCGCCGGCGCCCGTACACCGTGGTCCTGCTGGACGAGGTGGAGAAGGCCCACCACGAGGTCTTCGACATCCTGCTGCAGGTCCTCGACGACGGCCGGCTCACGGACGGGCACGGCCGGACAGTGGACTTCCGCAACACCATCCTCATCCTCACCTCGAACCTCGGCTCCGCCTATCTGGTGGACCCGCAGCTGGACGAGGCGCAGAAGAAGGCGAAGGTGCTGGAGACCGTCCGCGGCTCCTTCCGGCCCGAGTTCCTCAACCGGCTCGACGACACCGTCGTCTTCCACCCCCTCGGCACCGGCCAGCTGGAGCGGATCGCCAAGATCCAGATCGCCCATCTGCAGCGCCGCCTCGCCGACCGCCGGCTCACCCTCGACGTCGGCGACGAGGCCCTGCGCTGGCTGGCCCGGCTGGGCCACGCACCGCAGGAGGACGGCGGCACCCCGCCCGACCTCACCTACGGCGCCCGGCCGCTGCGCCGACTGGTCCAGACCGCCATCGGCGACCAGCTGGCCCGGGCCATCCTCGCCGGCGAGATCCGCGACGGCGACACGGTCCGCGTCGACGTCGCGGAAGGGGCGGACGGGCTCAGTGTTTCCGGCGTGTCGCCTGTGCCTACGGAGGCCGCAGCGAAATCCCTGTGACATCCGGCCCGGCGGGGGTACCAGCCCCCGCCCGGGATGGGGGAGGATGGCGGGAGACCGTACGAAGGGAAGAAAACGGTGAGCATCGACCCGTCCTCGATTCCTAATTTCGGGGGCCAGCCCGAACCGCAGCCTGAGGCGGGCCCGACAGGCCCCGTCATCCCCGACCAGGACCTGGTCAAGCAGCTCCTGGAGCAGATGGAGCTGAAGTACGTCGTCGACGACGAGGGCGACCTCGCCGCGCCGTGGGAGCAGTTCCGGACGTACTTCATGTTCCGGGGCGAGGAGGAGCAGCAGGTCTTCTCCGTGCGCACGTTCTACGACCGCCCGCACGGCATCGAGGAGAAGTCCAAGCTCCTCGAGGTCATCGACGACTGGAACCGTCGCACGCTGTGGCCCAAGGTCTACACGCACACCCACGACGACGGCACCGTCCGCCTCATCGGCGAGGCGCAGATGCTGATCGGCGTCGGCGTCGCGCTGGAGCACTTCGTCTCCAGCACGGTCAGCTGGGTGCGGGCCTCGATCGAGTTCGACAAGTGGCTCGTCGAGCAGCTCGGCCTGGAGGCCGACGCCGAGTCCGACGGCGAGGACAAGCCGGACGACGAGGCGTAGGGGTCGTAGCGGCTCCTCACATCGGGACCCTGGCCACGGCCAGCAGGTACGTCCCGTAGAAGAACGACAGCCCGGCCAGCGCGCCCGTCGTCACGGCGATGGTGCGGGGCCGGGCTTTCGCCATGGCCAGGGCGGCCGGCAGCAGCAGCGGGAAGGCCGGCAGCAGGAAGCGCGGCTTGGAGGCGAAGTAGCTGGAGCCGCCGACCGCGATGACGGTCAGCACCAGCACGTACACCAGCAGTGCCGCCGGGGGCCGGTCCAGGGTCAGGTACACCAGCGCGACCAGGGCCACGGCGAGGATCGCCACGGCCATGTAGTACGCCATGTAGTCGCGCGCGACGATCAGGTGCCGGATGAACCGGAAGGCGTCCCTTCCGAAGTCGAAGCGCGAGCCCCACAACCGCTGCACCTCGAAGTAGCCCAGCGGCCCGCCGCCGGAGTGGAAGCCGGCCCAGACGACGTAGCCCGCCCAGCCCACCGGTGCGATCGCGGCGCCCGTCCACACCCGCCAGTCCCGGCGCGAGCGGTCGTCCCGCCACAGCGTGAGCGCGGCGGCGCAGCAGACGGCGGCGGCGACGGCGATGGCGTTGGGGCGGGAGAGCCCCGCCAGCAGGGCCAGCACCCCGGACCACAGCCGCCGGCCCGTGATCGCCGCGTACAGGGCCCATGCCGCCAGCGCGGTCATCAGGGACTCTGTGTACGCCATGGTCTGCACGATGGCGTGCGGCAACAGCCCCCACAGCAGCACCAGCAGCGTCCCCACGCGTCGCCCGTGCAGCCGCTCGCCGACCGCGTAGACGCCCCAGGCGGCCGCCCCGGCCGAGGCCCAGGCGACGAGCAGCCCGGCGGTGACGACGGTGAACGGGAGCACCGTCGCCACCGCCCGCACCAGGCCCGGGTAGAGCGGGAAGAAGGCCAGGTCGTTGAAGATGACCCCGCGCGTGGTGGGCGACGGCAGGATCGTGCCGTAGCCGTCGCGGGCGATGCCCGCGTACCAGATGCCGTCCCACAGGTGCCCCAGCAGCGTGCGCGGGTGCTTGCCGATGGACCAGGCCCACGCGGCCATCACCGTCATGCCGCTCAGCCGGGCGGCGGCGTACAGCCCGAGCGCCGGAAGGGCCCGCCGCAGCGCTTCGCGCACGCGGTCCGTGCGACCGGCCCGGCGGCGGGCCCGGTCGGTGCGGTGCGGCTCCGCGGCCCGGACGGGTGCGGCGTCGTGTTGAACGGCTGGGCCGGCGGACACGGGGGCACCTCCGGTGCTGGTGCGGACGGTTGGAGGCACACCGGCGGCATCCGGGCGCATACCGACCATGCGGCCGATGCCCCGCGCGCGCGAGACGGAGCGCCCGTCAGCGGTGTGCCTTCCACCCGCTCGGCCGCACGGCGGAGTGTCGGCGGGGCGAGCGGGCCCGCCATGTGCTGTGCCGCCGTCCCGGCCCCGCCTATCGTGACCTTGATCGCCTGAACTGATGTGGCACCGAGGGGAAAGCGGGACGCGAATGGCTATGGACGCTGTGGATGTCACGGGCCCGGGCTGGAGCCCGGCGGCACGCGTGCGGGGGATGGGCGCGTCGGTCTTCACCGAGATGACCGAGCTGGCGCGGCGCACGGGAGCGGTCAACCTGGGCCAGGGCGTGCCCGAACTGGACAGCCCCGCCCCGCTGCTGCGGGACGTCGCCGACGCCGTGCTCGCGGGCGCCAACCAGTACCCGCCCGCGTACGGCTTCGCCGCGCTGCGCGAGGCCGTCGCGGCGCACCAGCGCCGCCGCTACGGGCTGGAGTACGAGCCGCAGGGCGAGGTGCTCGTCACCACGGGCGCGACGGAGGCCCTGGCGGCGGTGCTGCTGGGCCTGTGCGACCCCGGTGACGAGGTCATCGCCTTCGACCCCTGCTACGACGCCTACCCGGCGGGCGTGCGCTTCGCGGGCGCGAAGCTGGTGCCCGTGCCGCTGGCCGAGGGCGAGGGGGAGGGCGCCGGCTTCGTCCTGGACGTGGACGCGCTGCGCGCGGCCGTGACCGGCCGCACCCGCGTCCTGCTGCTCAACACCCCGCACAATCCCACCGGCAAGGTGTTCGACGCCGAGGAGCTGGCCGCCATCGCCGAGCTGTGCCGGGAGCACGACCTGACGGTGGTGACGGACGAGGTGTACGAGCACCTGGTCTACGGCGACGCCGTGCACCGGACGATCGCCGCCCTCCCGGGGATGCGGGAGCGGACGCTGACGATCTCCTCGGCCGGCAAGACCTTCAACGTCACCGGCTGGAAGATCGGCTGGGTGTGCGGGCCGGCGCATCTGGTGCGGGCGGCGGCATCCGTGAAGCAGTTCCTCACCTATGCCACGGGAACGCCGTACCAGGAGGCGCTCGCGCGGGCGCTGGGGGGCGTGGAGGGGTGGGCGACGGAGCTCCGTGGAATTCTGCGCCGTAATCGCGACCTGCTGAGCGACGGGCTCGCGCGTGCGGGTCTGCGCCCCTATCGCGCGGACGCGGGCTATTTCGTCCAGGCGGACATCCGCGCGTGGGGGCATGAGGACGGCGTGCGATTCTGCCGTGAACTGCCGCTGCGCGCCGGGGTGGTGGCCATTCCCACGTCCGCCTTCCAACTGCGCCCCGACGCCCCTTCCCATCTGGTGCGTTTCTCCTTCTGCAGGCGGGAGAAGTCGGTGGTGGAGGCCGTGGAGAAGCTGATTGCCGCCGCTTGATCAAAGGATGTGCGGGCGGCTCATGCCCGCCCGCATATGCGTCCGGCGGATCTCGACTTCCGCCGGACGCCGGTCTGTTGAACATTTGAACTGCATGGCGCTCGCGTGGATGGAAAGTTGCAGATGATGGGTAAAACTGCTGTGGACGCCGCTCATTCGTGATTCCCTCTCATTCAGAGCCACGTTGAGAGACAACTCCTGGGAATCCCCGCAACCCGGAATCGCATCGCCGGAACGGAACCGAGGAGCTCAAATGTGGGCATGAGCCGGCGCACCCGAAGGAATCTGGTCCTCCGCGGGGCGGGCCGGCCCACCCTCCACTGCTCGTTCGCGGAGCCGACCCATGCTCACCACCCTCAAGACCACCTACACCGATACCCGCGCCGCCGATCTCGCCTGGTGTCTGGGGAAGGAGCCCCTTCCCGCCCTGGCGGTCCTCGATCTCCAGCTCGACGAGTCGGCGGTGCAGCTGCGCCTGCTGGGCGCCTCCCACCAGGTCATACTCGAAGAGGAGGGCGGGGTTTGTTCGGAGACCGTCGCCTGCATACCCGGCAGCAGCACCCCGCTGCCCCTCGGCGTCGCCAAGCGCGTCGGCGCCTGGGAGTACGAATTCGCGGCACGCGTCGAGACCCTCTCGCGCAGCTCGTTCGCGGGGCGCGCGCAGGAACTGCTCGCGCTGGTCGCGGAGCACCCCCAGGGCCTGGCCGGCACCTTTCCCGGCGACCCCCACGCCTTCACCGCGCTGCTCGCCCAGCGCCGCGAGGGCCAGATAAGTTGGCGCACCTGGCACGCGTATCCCCAGGAGGGACGGCTGGTCGCCACCCGGACCCGCGTGGGAGTGCGGACGACCGCACCCCTGTGAAGTCACCCAACAGCGTGAGCATTAAACCCGTGTGGGTGACAGGGGGGTACCCGCTCGTGACGTAGCGTTCCCGCATGGTCCACCGCCCGGTACCAGCGCGGCTGCCCGTACCGGCCGGGCTCGGCCGCCTCCTCGTCCTGACCACGGTCTTCGTCTGCGCCGCCTGCGGGCTGGTGTACGAGCTCGAACTGGTCGCGCTCGCCTCCTATCTGATCGGCGACTCCGTCACCCAGGCCTCCGTCGTCCTGTCGGTGATGGTCTTCGCCATGGGCGTGGGCTCGCTGCTCGCCAAGCGGCTGCGCGCACGCGCGGCCCTCGGCTTCGCGGCCGTCGAGGCGGTGCTGGCGCTCACCGGCGGCCTCTCGGCCATGGCGCTGTACGCCTGTTTCGCCTGGTACGGCCAGGCCCGGCCGGCCCTGGTGGGGTTCTCGCTCGTGATCGGGGTGCTGATCGGCGCCGAAGTGCCGCTGCTGATGACCCTCATCCAGCGCATCCGCCGCCAGGACGCCGGCTGTGCGGTCGCCGACCTGTTCGCCGCCGACTACGTGGGCGCCCTCGTCGGTGGGCTCGCCTTCCCCTTCCTGCTGCTGCCCGTCCTCGGACAGCTGACGGGCGCCCTGCTGACCGGCGCGGTCAACGCCGTCGCCGGCGGGGCGCTGGTGCTGTGGCTCTTCCGCGGCGACCTGTCCCTGCGGGCGCGCTGGACGCTGCTGACGGCCAACGGCCTGGTGCTGGTGGTGCTGGCCGTCTGCTCGGTGCTCACCGGACCCTTCGAACAGGCCGCGCGGCACGCCGTGTACGGGGCGGACGTGCGGGTCGCCGTGCACAGCCAGGTCCAGGAGGTCGTGCTGACCGGCGGGGGCGGCAGCGGCCGGCCGCTCTCCCTCTTCCTCGACGGCCGGCTGCGCGTCAGCGGCGACGAACCGCGCTACCACGAGGCCCTCGTCCGCCCTGCCATGGCCGGCGGCCCGCACGCCCGCGTCCTCGTCCTCGGCGGCGGCGACGGCCTCGCGGTGCGGGAGGTGCTGCGCCACGACGGCGTCGGCTCCGTCACCGTCGTCGAGCTCGACCCCGCCGTGGTGCGGCTGGCCCGCACCGACCCGGAGCTGGCCGCCCTCAACCACCGCGCCTACCGCGACCGGCGCGTACGGGTCGTGGCGGGCGACGCGTTCGACTGGCTGCGCGAGGCGCGCGGCGGGGCCGGCGGCCCGTACGACGTGGTGATCTCCGATCTGCCCGACCCCGGCCTCACCCCCAGCACCAAGCTGTACTCCCAGGAGTTCTACGGCCTGGTGGCCCGCGTGCTGGCCCCCGGCGGGCGCATGGCCGTCCACGGCGGCGACCCCGACGCCCGCCCGCACACCTTCTGGACCGTGGACGCCACGGTCCGCTCCGTGGGGCTGCGCACCGCGCCCTACGGCGTCCGGGCGCTGCCCGCGCCGCACGCCGACCGGCAGGGCTGGGGCTTCCTGCTCGCCTCCCGCACGCCCGTGCGGCCGGCAGGGCCCGACGCGGGGCCGCCCGTGCGGGAGCTGCACGGCCGGCCGGGGCTGCTGCCGTCGACCCTGATGCACCCGCGCTACGCGGCGGGGTGAGGGCGCAGGGCCGTGCGGAAGGCGCCGGGGGCCAGGCCCGTGCGCTGCCGGAAGAACTTGGAGAAGTTGGCGGCGTCGTCGAAGCCGAGCCGGTCGGCGATCCTGGCCGCGGGCAGGTCGCTGTGCGCCAGCAGCCGCTTGGCCTCCAGCGTCACCCGCCGGTCGATGAACTCCTTCGCGCCGACCCCGGCCGCCGTCGTCGTGGCCCGCGAGAGGGTGCGGGGCGCGTAGCCGAGCGCCGCGGCGTAGTCGGCGACCCGGTGGTGGGTGGCGAAGCCGCGCTCGACGGCGGCGCGGAAGCGCACGAACGTCTCGCCGGGTACGGGGGCGCCGCTCGCGACGGCGCTGCCGTGGGCCAGGCGCAGCACCAGGACGGACAGCAGGTGGCGCAGGACGTCCGTGTGGATGCCGGCGGGCAGGTGGGCTCCGGTGCGGAAGTCGGTGGCCAGATGGCGCACGGCGCAGAAGACGGCCTCCCGGTCGCCGCCGGCCGGCCGCCACAGCACCGGGCGGAACGGGTCGTCGGCCGCCTCCGAGACCGCGGTGCCGGGCGGCAGGAAGCCGGGCTGGACGAGGACGACGGTGCCCTCGAGCGCGCTGACGTCGCCGAACTGCTGGACCTGGCCGGGCCGGACCCACAGCACCGAACCCGCGTCGAGCGGGTGGGCGGTGAAGTCCACGGTGTGGGTGGCGGAGCCGGAGTCGACGGCGACGATCTGGTGGAAGGCCGGCCGCTGCGGCCTGGTCAGCAGGCCGTCGGGGGCGCGCTCGCGCAGGGCGGCCAGCGTCAGGACCTCCAGGCCGGCCGGGGTGCCGGGCGGGGCGTCGTAGGCGAGATCGACGATCCCGCGGCCTGCTCGGCCGCCGCCGTCGCCGTCCGGGTCATCATGTCGTTTTTTCACCATGGAGAGACGCGAGCCTACCTGGCCGGTGCCAGGGGGCGGTCATAGCGTGGTCGCTCGGTACTACAGCGGTTCGACACGCAACAGGAGACCCCCATGGCGAAGATCGCCCTCTTCGGCGCCACCGGCACGATCGGCAGCCGCATCCTGCGCGAGGCGCTGGACCGCGGCCACCAGGTCACGGCCGCCCTCCGCGAACAGTCCAAGATCACGGAGCGCCACCCGGGCCTCATGGTCGTCAGCGGTGACGTGCTCGACGCCGCCTCGGTCGCCGCCGTGGCCAAGGGCCATGACGTCCTGGTCAGCGCGGTCGGCGGCGGCGACGGCCCCGGCCATGTCGCCACCATCGCGCCCGCCGCGAAGTCCCTGGTCATGGGGCTGCACCGGCTCGGGGACGCCGCCCCCAGGCTCATCGCCGTCGGCGGCGCCGGCTCGCTGCGCACCCCGGACGGCAAGCAGGTCTGGGACGCGGAGGGGATCCCGGACTTCCTGCTGCAGATCATGCACGCGCACGGGGACGCGCTGGAGTACTACCGGACCGTCTCCGACGTCCGCTGGACCAACATCAGCCCCGCCGCCCTGATCGAGCCCGGCGAGCGGACGGGTACGTACCGCACCGCGCTGGACGAGCTCGTCGCGGACGCGCAGGGCAGGAGCCGGATCTCCGCCGAGGACTACGCGGTGGCGGTCGTCGACGAGATCGAGGCGCCGAAGCACATCGGTGAGCGGTTCACGGTCGGTTACTGACCGTCTTACGACGGAAAGTTCGATCGGATTCGACCGGGGCGGGCCTGCTGCGGGAGCCGGTGGGTAGGCTCGCTAGCTATGGAGCATGAGGTGTTCGTTCCGTTTCCCGTCGGTGCGGTGCGGCGGGTTCTCTCCGACCCCGCACGCGTCGCCCGGTGTGTCCCCGGCCTGCAGCAGGACGCCTCGTCCGGCGCGGCGCTGACGGGGCGGCTGCGGGTGCGCATCGGCGGTTCCACGATCACCTACCGCGGGGCCCTGCGGCTGACCGAGCGGGACGGTTCGTACGAGCTGTCCGGCGAGGGCACGGAGGCGCGGGGGACCGGCACGGTGACGCTCGCGCTGAGCGCCCTGCCGGAGGAGATGCCGGGCGGCACGCGGCTGAGCTGCCTGGGCACGGTCAGCGGCGCCGGGCGGCTCGCGGAGTTCGACGCGAAGACCGCGGAGTCCGCCGCGCGACGGCTGCTCGACCGCTTCGGCGCGGCACTGGCGGAAGAGCTCCGCGAGGACGAGGCCGCCGTCCCGCTCGCGGAACCGGCCGCGCCCGTCGCGGCGCACGCCGCCGACGCCGCGGACGAGGCCGACGACGACTCCGAGGCCTTCGAGGACGACGCCCTCGACGACGAACCCCCGGCCGAGGCCGCGCACGCCCGCCGCACGATGATCGGCCGCAGCGCGGAAGAGGTCGACCACGCCCCGCCCAGGGGGCGCTACGCCCCCGTCCCCGCCCCGGAGACCACCTCCGGCACGGCCGTCCTGCGCTGGGCCGCCCCCGCGGCGGCGATCGCCCTGGCGGGCGCGGTGGTGGTGACGAGGGCGCTGCGCCGCAAGCGCTGACGCCACGTCAAGCGGCCCCGGCCGCAGCCCCGTCCCCGTAGGGTCGGACCGTGAGCGAAAACGTAACGCTGGGCGCCGGTAGCGCCGAGGTGACCGTGGAACCCGCCAACGGCTGCCGCCTCGGCAGCCTGAAGATCGGTGGGACCGAACTCCTGCGTCAGGGCGAGCGCTACGGCGCCTTCCCCATGGTCCCCTGGTGCGGCCGCACCGAGCTCGGCCGCTTCCGCAACGGCGGCGAGATCCACCAACTGCCCATCAACTCCGCACCGCACGCCATCCACGGCACCGGCCGCGACACGGCCTGGCGCACCGCCCGGGTGGAGGAGCGCAGTGCCGCGTTCACCTACGACCTGGCCGACCCCTGGCCGTACAGCGGCCGCGTCACCCAGTTGGTCGAACTGAACGACGACTCCCTCACGCTCACCATGGGCGTCGAGACCTACGGCGACTCCTTCCCGGCGCAGGCCGGCTGGCACCCCTGGTTCCTGCGCAACCTCGGCACCGGCAAGGACGTGGAGATCGACTTCCGGGCCGACTGGCAGGAGGAGCGGGGCGAGAACCACCTCCCGACCGGCCGGCGCATCGACCCCCGGCCCGGCCCCTGGGACGACTGCTTCGGCATGCCCGACGGCGTCGACGTCACCCTCACCTGGCCCGGGGCGCTGGAGCTGAAGGTCACCAGCCGCGCCGAGTGGGTCGTCGTCTACGACGAGCAGACCGAGGCCGTCTGCGTCGAGCCGCAGTCCGGCCCCCCGAACGGGCTCAACACCCATCCCCGCCTGGTCACGCCGATCGATCCGCTGGAGATCTCCACGACGTGGACCTGGCGGTCCCTGGCCTAAGCTCATGGCCATGAGCGATGTGCGTGACGCCCTGCTGCAGCAGATCAAGGACAAGGCCGTGGTGCACGGCAAGGTGACCCTCTCCTCCGGCAAGGAGGCCGACTACTACATCGACCTGCGCCGGATCACCCTGGACGCCGAGGCGGCGCCGCTGGTCGGCCAGGTCATGCTGGACGCCACGGCGGACCTGGACTTCGACGCCGTGGGCGGGCTCACCCTGGGCGCCGACCCGGTGGCCACCTCGATGCTGCACGCGGCCGCCGCGCGCGGCCGCAAGCTGGACGCCTTCGTCGTCCGCAAGGCGCAGAAGGCGCACGGCATGCAGCGTCGCATCGAGGGCCCGGACATCAAGGGCCGCCGCGTGCTCGTGGTCGAGGACACCTCGACCACCGGCGGCTCCCCGCTGACCGCCGTCGAGGCGGCCCGTGAGGCGGGCGCGGAGGTCGTCGCCGTGGCGACCATCGTCGATCGTGGTGCGGAATCCGCCATCGAGGGTGCCGGCCTGCGCTACGTGACCGGCTACTCCCTCGGGGACCTTGATCTGTCCTGACCTGCCGCTTCTTCAACAGTGCCGCCACAGGGCGCGTGGTTTCACGTGAAACCACGCGCCCTGCGCATATGAGCGTGGTGGGCCTCATGTGGAGTAATTCGGGGAGTCTGGGAAGATGGGTCCGACGATGACCGTCGCCCCCTAGGTCAGGGCCCGTATTTCGCCCGTACCCGCACATCACAAGGAGCGGACAGATGCCCATCGCAACCCCCGAGGTCTACAACGAGATGCTCGACCGGGCGAAGGCAGGCAAGTTCGCCTACCCGGCCATCAACGTCACCTCGACGCAGACTCTCCACGCCGCGCTGCGCGGATTCGCCGAGGCGGAGAGCGACGGCATCATCCAGATCTCCACCGGTGGTGCGGAGTTCCTGGGCGGCCAGTACAGCAAGGACATGGTCTCGGGCGCCGTCGCGCTCGCCGAGTTCGCGCACGTCGTCGCCAAGAAGTACCCGGTGAACATCGCGCTGCACACCGACCACTGCCCCAAGGACAAGCTCGACGGCTACGTCCGTCCGCTCCTCGCGATCTCCCAGGAGCGCGTGGCCGCCGGTCTGAACCCGCTCTTCCAGTCCCACATGTGGGACGGCTCCGCCGAGAAGCTCGACGAGAACCTTGCGATCGCGAAGGAGCTCCTCGCCGAGGCCGTGAAGGCGAAGATCATCCTCGAGGTCGAGATCACCCCGACCGGTGGCGAGGAGGACGGCGTCTCCCACGAGATCAACGACGACCTCTACACCACCGTCGCGGACGTCGAGCGCACCGCCGAGGCGCTGGGCCTGGGCGAGAAGGGCCGCTACCTGCTGGCCGCCTCCTTCGGCAACGTCCACGGCGTCTACAAGCCGGGCAACGTCGTCCTCAAGCCGGAGCTGCTGCGCGAGCTGCAGGACGGCATCGCCGCCAAGCACGGCAAGGCCGACCCGTTCGACTTCGTCTTCCACGGCGGCTCCGGCTCCACGGAGCAGGAGATCCGCACCGCGCTGGAGAACGGCGTCGTGAAGATGAACCTCGACACCGACACCCAGTACGCCTTCACCCGCCCGGTGGCGGCCCACATGTTCAGCAACTACGACGGCGTCCTGAAGGTCGACGGCGAGGTCGGCGACAAGAAGACCTACGACCCGCGCACCTGGGGCAAGCTGGCCGAGGCGAGCATGGCCGAGCGCGTCACCAAGGCCTGCGCCGACCTGCGCTCCACCGGCACCAAGCTGAAGTAAGCGGTCCCACGGACCCGTACGCGAGGGGCCCGGCCCTCCGCTCACCGAGCGGCGGACCGGGCCCTTTCGCGTGGCCGGGCGCGCCCGTGCGGGAGATGATCCCGGCATGAGCGACTCCGCACCGGAACCCGGTCGCGGGCCCCGCCCCGAGCCGCCCCCGGCGCACGCCACGGCGGCACCGGCCGGGGCTCCCGCCGACGCCGCGCCCGCGGTGCGCATGGGCACCGCCACGGGACGCGCGGTGCTGCTGACGGCCGTGCTCGGCTCCGGCATGGCCATGCTGGACAGCACCGTCGTCAACGTCGCCCTGCCGCACATCGGCCGGGACCTCGACGCCGACCTCGCCGCCCTGCAGTGGACCGTCAACGCCTACATGCTCACCCTGGCCGGGCTGATCCTCCTCGGCGGCTCCCTGGGGGACCGCTACGGACGGCGGCGGGTGTTCGTCGTCGGCGTGGTGTGGTTCGCGCTCGCGTCGCTGCTGTGCGGCATCGCGCCCAACGCCGGGGTGCTCATCGCGGCCCGCGCGCTGCAGGGCGTCGGCGGCGCCCTGCTCACCCCCGGCTCGCTCGCCCTCATCCAGGCCGTCTTCCACCCCGACGACCGGGCCGCCGCGGTCGGCGCCTGGTCCGGGCTGGGCGGTGTGGCCTCGGCGGTCGGCCCGTTCGTGGGCGGCTACCTGGTGGACGGGCCCGGCTGGCGCTGGGTGTTCCTGATCAACCTGCCGCTCGCGGCCGTCTGCGTGCTCGTCGCCCAGCGCCACGTACCCGAGACCCGGGACCCCGCCGCGCACGGCCGCTTCGACGTGCTCGGCGCCGCACTGGCCGCGCTCGCGCTCGGCGGCGTGACCTACGCACTGATCGCCGCGCCCGACCAGGGCGCCTCGCCCTGGGTGATCGGCCCGGCGGTCGCCGGCGTGCTGCTGGGCGTTGCGTTCGTGTACGTCGAGGGGCGACGGGACGACCCGATGCTGCCGCTGGAGATCTTCGCCGTCCGGCAGTTCTCGGCCATCAACCTCGTCACGGTCTTCGTCTACGCGGCCTTCAGCGGCTTCTTCTTCCTCTCGGTGCTCCAGCTGCAGGTCGTCGTCGGCTGGTCCGCCCTCGCCGCGGGCACGGCCCTGCTGCCCACGACCGTGCTGATGCTGCTGCTGTCCGCCCGCTCCGGGCGGGTCGCCCAGCGCATCGGCCCCCGCATCCCCCTGACGCTCGGCCCGGTGCTGTGCGCCGTGGGGCTGTTGCTGATGACCCGCGTCGGCGCGGGCGCGGTGTACTGGCGCGACGTCCTGCCCCCGCTCGTCGTCCTCGGCCTGGGCATGGTGGTGCTGGTCGCGCCGCTGACGTCGACGGTCCTGGCGTCCGTCGACGTCTCCCGGGCGGGCCTGGCCAGCGGCATCAACAACGCCGCCGCCCGCGCCGCCGGCCTGATCGCGGTGGCCGCGCTGCCGCTCGCCGCGGGCATGGAATCCGACGTCTACCGCGACCCGGCGGCCTTCTCCGCCACCTTCGACAAGGCCATGCTGATGTGCGCGGGCGCGCTGCTGGTGGGCGCGGTACTGGCCTGGGCCACGGTCCGCGCCCCGCAGCGGCGGGTGTGCCACCCGGAGTGCGAGTACCACTGCGGAGTCTCCTCGCCGCCGCTCGATCCCGGCAACGCATAGGCCCTCACCGGCGGCTGCGGCAGACTGGAGCCCATGTCGATTCACGAGAACCTTCTCGGGGGACCGCCCCCGACCCACCTCCCCGACGACCCCGAGCCGCGCGAGCTGCTCGCCTCCGGAGCGGCCCCCTCCGAGGTCGCCGCCAAGTACCCCTCCTCCTCGCTCGCGTGGGCCCAGCTCGCCGACGAGGCGTTCGAGGGCGGCCGGGTCGTCGAGTCGTACGCGTACGCCCGCACCGGCTACCACCGCGGCCTCGACGCGCTGCGCCGCAGCGGCTGGAAGGGCCACGGCCCGGTGCCGTTCGAGCACGAGCCCAACCGCGGCTTCCTGCGCGCCCTGCACGCCCTCGCCCGGGCGGCGCAGTCGATCGGCGAGCAGGAGGAGTACGAGCGCTGCGCGACCTTCCTGCGCGACAGCTCCCCGACGGCCGCCAACACCCTCGGCTGACGAAGCGCCGACGCACCGCGAACGCCGTCACGGCCCTTGCCGTGGCGGCGTCCGTGCACCGATGATCGCGGCGTACCCCGGCGAGACCCCGGCGATCCCGGGAGCGACGGCAGTGGAGGCGACGCGTGACTTCGGAACCACGGCTCGACCAGACCACCACCCCCCATCTGGACTTCACGGGCACCACCCCGTACGAGGACTACGTCCGCGCCGACGTCCTCTCCCACCTGCAGGAACCGCTCTCGGACGACCCCGGCGAGATGGTCTTCCTCGTCACCACCCAGGTGATGGAGCTGTGGTTCACCGTCATCGTCCACGAGTGGGAGACCGCGGCCCGTGCCCTGCGCGGGGACGACCTGCCCGTCGCGATGGCGGCCCTCAAACGCTCCACGTACGAGCTCGAATCGCTCAACGCCTCCTGGAAGCCGCTCGCGCACCTGACCCCGGCCCAGTTCAACGCCTTCCGCTCCGCCCTCGGCGACGCCTCCGGCTTCCAGTCGGCCACCTACCGCCGCCTGGAGTTCCTCCTCGGCGAGAAGTCCCCGGCGCTGCTGGTCCCCTACCGCGGCACCCCGCGCATCCACGCGGAACTGGAGAAGGCGCTGCACGCGCCGAGCCTGTACGACGAGGTCCTGCGCTACCTGTCGCGGCGCGGCCACGCGATACCCGCCGCCGTCCGCGACCGCGACGTCTCCCAGCGCTACGCCGGCGACCCGGCGGTCGAGGACGTCTGGCAGCGCGTCTACGCGGGCGACCAGAACAGCGAGGAGTGCCGGCTGGGCGAGGCCCTGACCGAGGTCGCCGAGCTGGTCTGGCGCTGGCGCAACGACCACCTCGTGGCCACGCGCAGAGCGATGGGCGCGAAGGTGGGGACGGGCGGGTCGGCCGGGGTCGCCTGGCTGGAGAAGCGGGCGACCAAGCACGTCTTCCCCGAGCTGTGGACGGCCCGCAGCCGTGTCTGAGCCCCTCGCCGCCGAAGCCGCGGCCCTCGACGCCGCGGATCCGCTGCGCGGCAAGCGGGCGGAGTTCGTGCTGGAAGGGGACGGGGGCGAGGGGGCCGAGGTCGTCTACCTCGACGGCAACTCCCTCGGGGCGCTGCCCCGGGCCGTACCCGGCCGGGTCGCCGACGTCGTCGCCCGCGAATGGGGGCGGTTGCGCGTCCGGTCGTGGACCGAGTCCGGGTGGTGGACCGCGCCCGAGCGGGTCGGCGACCGGATCGGACGGCTCGTCGGGGCCGGCCCCGGCCAGGTCGTGGCCGGCGACTCCACGAGCGTCAACGTCTTCAAGGCGGTCGTCGCCGCGATCCGGCTCGCAGGGCAGGACGGCCACGGCCGCGACGAGGTCCTCGTGGACGCGGCCACGTTCCCGACGGACGGTTATCTCGCCCGCTCCGCCGCCCGCATGACCGGCTGTCGCATCCGCGCCGCCGACGCCGCGGACATCGCGGACGCGGCCGGCCCGCGCACCGCCGTCGCGCTCGTCAACCACGTCGACTACCGCACCGGCCGCCTGAACGACCTGCCCGCCACGACCGCCGCCCTGCACGCCGCGGGGGCGCGCGTCGTCTGGGACCTGTGCCACAGCGCGGGCGCGCTGCCCGTCGGGCTCGACGCCCACGGCGTGGACCTCGCGGTCGGCTGCACGTACAAGTACCTCAACGGCGGCCCCGGTTCGCCCGCCTTCCTCCACGTCCGGCGCGACCTGCAGCCCCGCTTCGACTCGCCGCTGCCCGGCTGGAACTCCCACGCCGACCCCTTCGGCATGTCCCCCGACTACGTCCCCGCCGACGGCGCCCCGCGCGGCCGGGTCGGCACGCCGGACATCCTCTCCCTCCTCGCCCTCGACGCGGCCCTCGACGTCTGGGACGGCGTCGACCCCACCGCCGTACGGGCCAAGAGCCTCGCCCTCACCGACTTCTTCCTGCGCTGCGTCCGGACGTACGTACCGGCGGGCCGCGTCGAGTCCCTCACGCCGGACGCGCACGACCGGCGCGGCAGCCAGGTGTCCCTGCGGTGCGTCCCGGACGCGGAGGCGGTGATGGCGGAGCTCGTCCGCCGGGGCGTCGTCGGCGACTTCCGCCCGCCGGACGTCCTGCGCTTCGGCTTCACCCCGCTCTACACGCGCTTCGCGGACGCGGAGCGGGCGGCACGCGTACTGGCCGGGGTGCTCGGCCGGTGACCGGGCCCGTGGCGGTGACCGTCGCGTACGGGCCCCATCCCAGCCAGGTCATCGACCTCTACCGCGGCGGCCCGGCGGCACTCCGGGTGACGCTGCTGCACGGCGGCTTCTGGCGCGAGGCCTACGACCGCCACCACCTCGCGCCGCTGGCCGCGGCGCTGGCCGGCCGGGGAGCGGAGGTCGTCCTGGCCGAGTACCGCCGCGTGGGCGGGGGCGGCGGCTGGCCCGCCACCTTCGACGACGTCGTACGGGCCCTGGAGGCGGGCGAGCGCGCCTGTACCGCTGCCTCGCGGCACGTGCTGGTGGGGCACTCGGCGGGCGGCCACCTGGCGCTGTGGGCGGCGTCCTCGCCCCTGGCCGCCGGGGTCCGCGTCGACCACGTCGTCGCGGTGGCCCCTGTGGCGGACCTGGCCCGCGCACGGGCCCTGCGGCTGAGCGGCGGGGCGGTGGCGGAGCTGGTGGGCCCGGGGGAGGAGGCGGCGGCGGACCCGATGCGGTTGCTTCCGCCGCGGGCGCCGGTGACGGTGCTGCACGGGACGGAGGACGAGGACGTGCCGGTGGCGCTGTCGCGTGCCTATGCCGGGGCGGCGGGGGCGGCACTGGAGCTGCTGGAGGGGGCCGGGCACTACGAGCCGATCACGGTGGGCACCCCGGAGTGCGCCCGGCTGCTGGCCGTAACCGGGGGAAATTCAGCCCGTCCGGCGATTGAGGACAAGAAACGGTGAAAGGGCGGGGCAGGGGCAAGATTCCGCGCCGCCCGGGCCCCGCGTAGTACTTGAGACGGACCCCTACAGATCCCCACACGTGCGGACGCCGTGCGCGATTGTCTTGCCTACCGTTGACGATGTGAAGCACACCCATGAGACGAACGGCCTGCGCAGCGAGATGCGCATGGTGGAGAGCGCCCTCGAGGGCATACGCCAGGACCTGTTCACCGACGCCTTCGCCTTCCGGCCGCTGCCACCCCTCGACGGCGGCCACGGGCTCGTGCGCAGGATGCCGGGCGGCCTCGCCCGGTACGTGCGCTGGTTCCCGCACGCCGCCGTCGTCGGGTTCACGATCCTGGTCATGCTGGGGGCGCTGGCGTACCGGCCCGGCATCGGCGGCATGCTGCTGGCGCTGTTCGCGGGCGTGCCGCTGGTGACCACGCTGTTCCGGCCCGTCGGCGCCTGGTGGCTGTCGCTCGCGGCGGCCTTCGTCAGCGGCGTCGTCCTGGGCGGCCAGCTGTGGAGCCCGAGCGGGTTCGTCTCCCACGTCGCCGTGATGGTGATCGTGGCCCTGCGCACCCGGCCGCGCATCGCCGCGGAGATGTGGCTGATCACGGTCGTGTTCGGGGTGTTCCTCGGCTCGCTGCACGGCTACGGCTACGACGACGGCACGGTCGAGATGACCCTCCTCTCCGGCATGATCCTCTTCGCCATAGCGGCCTTCCGCGGCCTGCGCGACTCCAAGCGGCAGGTCGCCGCGCAGGCGGCCGTCACCGAGGTCGAGCGCTCCCGCCGCACCGTGCTCGAGGAGCGCACCACGATCGCCCGCGAGCTGCACGACGTCGTCGCCCACCACATGTCCGTGGTGGCCATCCAGGCCGAGGCCGCGCCCTACCGCGTCGCGGACACGCCGCCCGAGCTGGCCGCCGCCTTCGCCACGATCCGGGAGAACGCCGTGGCCGCCCTCACCGAGCTGCGCCGCGTGCTGGGCGTCGTACGGTCCGAGGACCCGGACGCGTTCGCCGACCCCGAGGCGCCGCAGCCGACGCTGGCCGACCTCGGCGGGCTGCTGGCCAACGTCCGCGAGGCCGGCCTCGACGTCGAGCACGTCACCACCGGCGCGGCCCGCCCGCTGCCGCAGGGCGTGGAGCTGTCCGCGTACCGCATCGTCCAGGAGGCCCTCAGCAACGCCCTGCGGCACGCCCCGGGCTCCACGGCCCGCGTGGAGATCAGCTACGTCCTCGGCGGGCTCGGCCTGCGCATCGTCAACGGCCGCCCCGACCGGCTGGCCAAGCCCTCCCCGGGCGCCGGCCACGGCGTGCTCGGCATGCGCGAGCGCGTCACCATGCTCGGCGGCGAGATGACGGCCCAGGCCACGCAGGAGGGCGGCTACGAGGTCGCCGCCTTCATCCCGGTCGCGACGGGCGAGGCGGCGGCATGACCATCAGGGTTCTCATCGTCGACGACCAGATGATGGTCCGCGAGGGCTTCTCCGTCCTGCTGGGCGCCCAGCCCGACATCGAGGTCGTCGGCGAGGCCGTGGACGGCCGCCAGGCCGTCGAGAAGGTCGCCGAGCTGCGCCCCGACGTCGTCCTGATGGACATCCGGATGCCGGTGCTCAACGGCCTGGAGGCGACGCGCGAGATCGTCGCGGCCGACGCCGGCGCCAAGGTGCTGGTGCTGACCACCTTCGACCTGGACGAGTACGTCTACCAGGCGCTGCGCGCCGGGGCCAGCGGCTTCCTGCTCAAGGACGCCTCCGCCCGCCAGCTCGCCGACGGCGTGCGCATCGTGGCCGACGGCGAGGCCCTGCTGGCGCCGACGGTCACCAAGCGCCTCATCCAGGAGTTCTCCCGCCTGGGCGCCCCCAAGGCCCCCACCCAGGAGCGCGTGGGCGACCTCACCGAGCGGGAGACCGAGGTCCTGGTCCTGGTCGCCCAGGGCCGGTCGAACTCCGAGATCGCCGCCCACCTCGTCGTCGCCGAGTCGACGGTCAAGACGCATGTCAGCCGCATCCTGGTGAAGCTGGGCCTGCGCGACCGCACCCAGGCGGCGGTCTTCGCCTACGAGGCCGGCCTGGTCACCCCGGGCGGCGGCTAGCCGCCGCCCGGCCCGGCGGCCGGCAGGGTCAGCCGCCACGCGTCCGGCACGGCCGTCCACGTGCGCGCGCGGACCGGACCCCGGATGCGGTTGTCGGCGCGGTAGCGGAAGTCCGGGCCGGACACCGTGACCGCCCGGGCCCTGGTCCGTACCGGCTCGGGGTCGGCGGGCGCGTGGACCACGACTTCGGCCAGGCCGTCCACGGCCGCCACCGCCACGCGCCCCACCGGCCGGTCCAGGTCCGCCAGCAGCACCCCGTCAGCCTCCACCCGCAGCCGGGTGCAGGACGGCAGCGGGTGCCGGCCGGACGGGCCCGAGAGCATCGTCAGGGCCGTGCGGGCGGTCCGGGCGGCCGGGGACCACCACGACTGGTGGGCGCCGCCGCCCTGGGCCACCGTCCGCGCCTCTGCGCCGGGCGCGCCGGCCCTCTCGTGCGCCCCCGGCTCGGGCCGGGCGCCCACCGGGCGGTGCGCGGCGCGGTGCGCCGCCCCCGCGGGCACCCACAGGCCGCCCAGGACGACGCCGTCGCTGTCGTCGGCCAGCATGCCCAGCCGCCGCTCCACGCCGTCCAGAACGGCCCGTGCGGCCGCCACGGCCCCCAGCGGGACGCCGAGCACCCGGGCCACCGAGACGGCCGGCAGCGCGCCCACCGGCACCCACGCCAGGGGCGCCTCGGCCAGCTCGCGGCGCCGGTGCAGCAGACCGACGACGCGCAGCAGGGCCCGGTCGTCGCCGATCACGACGGTCCGGCGCCGGCCGCGCCGGGCGACGGCCCGCGCTACTTCCTCCGGCCCGTTCGGGAGGCAGATTTTCGCCACCGCTCCGGCGCACAGCACGTCCCTCGCGATCCGCGTGGACTCGCCGTCCACACGGCGTGCGACCGGGTCGATGACGACGAGCAGCTGCGCTCCGGTCGGGTCTGCAGCCGACACCTTCGTCCTTCCTCAGGTAATCTCTCGGTGCAAGAGCCCCTGTCGCTGTTGCGCCAGGGGCTTCGTCTATCCGGGGCACCGGTTCGACGGCTCTAGCGGTGGTGAACGCCCGAAACAACGGGCTCACGCCGCCTGTGCACGTTGGACATGCCCCGCCCGGAAGGGGTGTACGCCTGTGCCCGCACTTGTGCTGCTCGGTGCTCAGTGGGGTGACGAGGGCAAGGGAAAGGCCACCGACCTGCTCGGTGGATCCGTGGACTACGTGGTGCGCTACCAAGGTGGCAACAACGCCGGCCACACGGTCGTCGTAGGTGACCAGAAATACGCGCTCCACCTCCTCCCTTCCGGAATCCTCTCGCCGGAGTGCACTCCGGTCATCGGCAACGGTGTAGTCGTCGACCCGGCGGTCCTGCTCTCCGAGCTGAGCGGACTCAACGAGCGCGGCGTCGACACGTCCAAGCTGCTGCTCAGCGGTAACGCCCACCTGATCACGCCGTACCACACGACGGTCGACAAGGTGACGGAACGCTTCCTCGGCAAGCGGAAGATCGGCACCACCGGCCGCGGCATCGGCCCGACCTACGCGGACAAGATCAACCGCGTGGGCATCCGGGTCCAGGACCTGTACGACGAGTCGATCCTGGAGCAGAAGGTCGAGGCTGCCCTCGACTTCAAGAACCAGATCCTGGCGAAGCTCTACAACCGCCGCGCCATCGACTCCGCGAAGATCGTCGACGAGCTGCTGGCCTACGCCGAGCAGATCAAGCCCTTCGTCGCCGACACCACGCTGATCCTGAACAACGCCATCGACGAGGGCAAGGTCGTCCTCTTCGAGGGTGGCCAGGGCACCCTGCTGGACGTCGACCACGGCACGTACCCCTTCGTCACCTCCTCGAACCCGACCGCGGGCGGCGCCTGCACGGGTGCGGGCGTGGGCCCGACGAAGATCAACCGCGTGATCGGCATCCTGAAGGCGTACACCACGCGCGTCGGCGCCGGTCCGTTCCCGACCGAGCTGTTCGACAAGGACGGCGAGGCGCTGCGCACCATCGGCGGCGAGCGCGGTGTCACCACCGGCCGTGACCGCCGCTGCGGCTGGTTCGACGCGGTCATCGCCCGCTACGCGACCCGTGTGAACGGCCTGACGGACTTCTTCCTCACCAAGCTGGACGTGCTGACCGGCTGGGAGCAGATCCCGGTCTGCGTCGCGTACGAGATCGACGGCAAGCGCGTCGAGGAGCTGCCCTACAGCCAGAGCGACTTCCACCACGCGAAGCCGATCTACGAGATGCTGCCGGGCTGGACCGAGGACATCTCCAAGGCCAAGACCTTCTCCGAGCTGCCGAAGAACGCCCAGGCGTACGTCAAGGCGCTCGAGGAGATGTCGGGCGCGCCGATCTCCGCGATCGGCGTCGGCCCGGGTCGCGACGAGACGATCGAGATCAACTCGTTCCTGTCGTAAGCGGCACGCGCACATGACGACGGCGCCCCGGTGGCTCACTGCCACCGGGGCGCCGTCGTCCGTTCTCTCAGGAGATCTTGCGGTAGACGAGCGACGCGTCCTTCGTGGCGGAGTCGGAGAAGTCGCGCCGCATCCTGCCGTCCGGGAGCAGGACCAGCTCGGACGAGGAGCCCGGCTGGCAGGCCGACTTGGGCATGGCCCGGGTGACGCTGGAGGAACCGACGTGCATCGGGCTCCCGTCGGTGCCGCCGCCGGTGGCGGTCGCCTGCCAGGTGCAGACGTAGGAGGTGCCGTCGTCCAGGAAGCCGCTTCCGTCGATGGTGACCGAGCTCCCGGAGATGGTGATGGTCCGGGTGTTGACGCGCGCGCCGCTGCCGAAGCTCGACTGCCAGGTGCCCAGGAACGCCCGCGGCCCGGCCTCGGGAGTGGGCGTGGGAGTGGGGCCGGCCGCGGTCGTCGGCCCGGTCGTGGGAGGCACGGGTGCGGCGGACGACGCCGGTCCGTGGGAGGAGGCCGGGGGCGTCGGCGCCGGGGACGGGCTGTTGTGCGCGGCGTTGCCCGCGTCCCGGTTGAGCAGATAGACCGTGCCGCCGCCCGTGAGCAGCCCGACGGTCACGATCGCGGCCACGATGTAGGGCGTCTTCGAGCGGTGCGGCTGCGGCGCGGGCACGACCGGGTGGTGGTACGGGCCAGGGCCGTACGGGCCCGGGGGCG
Organism: Streptomyces sp. NPDC021096; assembly: GCF_040641275.1. Taxonomy (NCBI): domain Bacteria; kingdom Bacillati; phylum Actinomycetota; class Actinomycetes; order Kitasatosporales; family Streptomycetaceae; genus Streptomyces; species Streptomyces sp. NPDC021096. The sequence continues at coordinate 55,411 of NZ_JBFADG010000015.1, forward strand.
GGTAGGCGTAGCCCGCCTGCGGCCCCGGCGCGGGCGGCGGCAGGGGCTGGGCGCCACCCGCCACGGGCCCGGTCAGGGTGGGCGGGTCCACCGGCCGGGCGTCCTGCGGCGGGTCGACCTGCGTGGGCGGCCCGGCTATGGAGTGCGGCGGTATGCCGGCCGGGTGGGCGGGGTTCTCGACGTCGAGCAGTTGGACGGCGTGCCGGCCGAGCTGGGCGACGAGGCCGCCCGGCAGCCACGGTTCGGCCGAGCGCAGGTTCGTCAGCAGGTCCCGGGCGCCGGTGCGCTCCAGCGCCTCCTCGGGGGTGGGGCGCGCGTCGGGGTCCTTGGCGAGGAACCCGGAGATCAGCGGGTGCAGCGTGGCCGGCACGCCCGTGAGGTCCGGCTCCTCCTCGGCGATGCGGAACATCAGGGCGTGGATGCCGCTGTCGGCCGTGCCGAACGGCATCCGGCCGCTGGCCGCGTAGGCGAGCACCGAGCCCAGGCAGAAGATGTCGCTCTTGGGCGTGACCTGGCCGCCGCGCACCTGCTCGGGCGACATGAAGCCGGGCGAGCCGACGGCCGCGCCGGTGCGGGTCAGGCCCCCGTCGGTGACGGTCTCCAGGGCCCGGGCGATGCCGAAGTCGATGACGCGCGGCCCGTCGAGCGTGATGAGCACGTTGGACGGCTTGAGGTCGCGGTGGACGATCCCGGCCGCGTGCACGGCCTGCAGGGCGCGCGCGAGGCCCGCTCCGAGGATGCGTACGGACCGCTCGGGCAGCGGCCCGAAGTCCTGGCCGACGACCTGGCGCAGCGACGGCCCGGCGATGTAGCCCGTGGCCACCCACGGGACGGCGGCCTCGGTGTCCGCGTCGAGCACCGGTGCGGTCCACTCGCCGCCGACCTGCCGTGCGGCCCGCACCTCCTGCCGGAAGCGGCGCCGGAACTCCTCCTGGCCCGCCAGTTCCGGCTGCACCAGCTTGACCGCGACCGTGCGGCCCCTGTCGGAGCGGGCGAGATAGACCCGGCCCATGCCTCCTGCGCCCAGCTTGCCGAGCAACCGATAGGCGCCGAGTGTGCGTGGGTCTTCCGGCGACAGATCTTCCATGCCGGGCACTCCTTCCCCCATGTTTCTCCGCGGAGAATAGCGGCATGCCAAAGGGCCGGGTATCCGCACGGCACAAAGTGCGGTCCCCGGCCCCCTGTGGATCCCGGTTCCGGAGGGCTGCCGGGCCGGCCGCCCTGGCCGCCCCGGAGCGCCGTCCGGCCGTCAGGTGGGGAGGATGTTCTCCGCCTGCGGGCCCTTCTGGCCCTGGGTGATGTCGAAGGTGACCTTCTGGCCCTGCTGGAGCTCCCGATAGCCCTGCGTGGCGATGTTGGAGTAATGGGCGAAGACGTCCGCGCCGCCGCCGTCCTGCTGGATGAAGCCGAAGCCCTTTTCCGAGTTGAACCACTTCACGATGCCGGTAGCCAAGCTGATCTCCTTATTGGGGGCGCACGGCGGAATTCCGTGCTCCAGGAAAAACGCAAGTGCGCCCGAGGTCACAGACCTTCAGGCGCACATGACAAATGGGTACCAAAACTGCAACTGCAAAAGACCGTAGCAGGCAAATGACCTCGAATTGGGATTTCCCGCCGCGTGGCGATGCGCCCGTTCCCCCTGTCGGCGGCGCCCTCCCACGGCCGCACGCGGGCCGTTGTTCACGGGCGCCGGGCACCCGGCACTGTGTCCACGGGGGCGTCGAGCGGGCGACACAGTGCCGGTATCCACGCCGGGAGCGCACTCCGTAGGCTCGGGGCCGGACGCCTAATGCCCCATCAGATACGAGGTCATGCCCGTGAGCACCCAGAGCACGCAGCCCGATCCCTCCGCCGGCGCCGCGGTGAAGGCCGCCGACCGCGCCCACGTCTTCCACTCGTGGTCGGCGCAGGGCCTCATCGACCCGCTGGCCGTGGCCGGCGCCGAGGGCTCGTACTTCTGGGACTACGACGGCAACCGCTACCTCGACTTCTCCTGCCAGCTGGTGAACACCAACATCGGCCACCAGCACCCCAAGGTCGTGGCCGCGATCCAGGAGCAGGCCGCCCGGATGTGCACCATCGCGCCGGGCTTCGCGGTGGACGTGCGCTCCGAGGCCGCCCGGCTGATCGCGGAGCGGACGCCCGGCGACCTCGACAAGATCTTCTTCACCAACGGCGGCGCCGAGGCCGTCGAGAACGCCGTCCGGATGGCCCGGCTGCACACCGGCCGCCCCAAGGTGCTCAGCGCCTACCGCTCGTACCACGGTGCGACGGCCGCGGCGATCAACCTCACCGGGGACCCGCGCCGCTGGCCCTCCGACACCGCCTCGGCCGGCGTGGTCCACTTCTGGGCGCCGTTCCTCTACCGCTCGCCCTTCCACGCGGAGAGCGAGGAGCAGGAGTGCCAGCGCGCCCTGGCGCACCTCGAGGACACCATCGCCTTCGAGGGGCCGGGCACGATCGCCGCGATCGTCCTGGAGACCGTCCCCGGCACCGCCGGCATCATGGTCCCGCCGCCGGGCTACCTGCCGGGCGTGCGGGAGATCTGCGACCGTTACGGCATCGTGTTCGTCCTCGACGAGGTCATGGCCGGCTTCGGGCGCACGGGCCGCTGGTTCGCCGCCGAGCACTTCGGCGTCACCCCCGACCTGCTCACCTTCGCCAAGGGCGTCAACTCCGGCTACGTCCCCCTGGGCGGCGTCGCGATCTCGGCCGAGATCGCCGCGACCTTCGACCGGCGCCCCTACCCGGGCGGGCTCACCTACTCCGGGCACCCGCTGGCCTGCGCCTCCGCCGTGGCCACGATCAACGCGATGGCCGAGGAGGGCGTCGTGGAGAACGCGGCCCGCATCGGCGAGGACGTCATCGGCCCCGGGCTGCGCACGCTCGCCGAGCGCCATCCGTCGGTGGGCGAGGTGCGCGGCCTGGGCGTGTTCTGGGCGGTGGAGCTGGTGCGGAACCGGGCCACCCGCGAGCCGCTGGTGCCCTACAACGCGGCCGGCGACGCGAACGCCCCCATGGCGGCCTTCGCCGCCGCCTGCAAGAAGGCCGGCCTGTGGCCGTTCGTGAACATGAACCGCACCCACGTCGTCCCGCCGTGCACCGTCACCGAGGCCGAGGTGAAGGAGGGCCTGGCGGCCCTGGACGAGGCGCTGACGGTGGCGGACGCCCACACGGTCTGAGGAAGGACGACGACCGCCCCCGCCGGAGAGCGGAAAAACGGAACTGCGCATACCGCCCCTTACAGGCCCGCGCGGCCATCGGGTAGCGTTCGCCCTTTCCGTGCGTACGGTCATATCGCCCCGCGACGGCCCTCGCATATCGTTGCGAGGGCCGTTCGCATGCCAGACGCGCGGTCATGGAAGGGGAGACGGAGACCAATGCCCGGCAGCGACGCGGTCAGGCGCACGACGCTGCGCTCGCAGATCGCCGACGCCCTGCGCGACGAGGTCATCGCGGGGCGGCTCCCGGCCGGCCGGCAGTTCACCGTCAAGGAGATGGCCGAGCAGTACGGGGTCTCGGCCACGCCCGTCCGCGAGGCCCTGCTCGACCTGTGCTCGCAGGGGCTGCTCGACGTGGAGCTGCACCGCAGCTACCGGGTGCGCGAGTTCTCCCACGCCGACTTCCGGGACATGATCGAGGCCCGCACCCTGATCGTGGAGGGCATGTTCCGCCGCTCCACCGCGCGGGCCCTGCAGGCGGCCACCCCCCAGGCGCTGGCCTCGGTGCGGCGCCGGGCCGAGGAGGCCGGGCGGGCGGCGGTCGCGGGGGACCTCGACATCCTCATCGGTTACGACCTGCGCTTCTGGCGCGAGATGGCGGGCCTGGTCGGCAACCCCTACATCTCCGACTTCCTGGACCGCGTCCGGGTGCAGAGCTGGATCTTCACGGTGCCGCTGCTGCGCTCGCTGGGGGATCTGCGCGGGCGGCTGTGGGACCGGCACGCCGACCTGGTCGAGGCGGTGGCCTGCCGGGACGTGGAGGAGGCGCAGCGGATCATCGTGGCGTACAACGAGCACACGCTGGCGCTGATCGACTGCCTTACGGACACGACCGGGAGCAATCGAGGTTCGACCGAATAGGGTCGAAGCTGCTCGACGCCGCCGCCAAACGGGTGATCAGACAGGGTGAACAGCCGGGACGGCGGCGCCGATGTCGGATATGCAACCTTCGACCGTTTGAGGGACGTCTCAGTCACGTGATGTCAAAGACCCAGCCGTCGGCCCAGCCCTCGGAGCCCCCCATACCGGCCGGAGCCAGCACCGTCGACCTGACGGTGGTCGTCCCGGCCTTCAACGAGGAGGACCGGCTCGCCCCGACGCTGCGGGCGATCCGGGAGCACCTCGGGACCCTGGAGCCGCTGCGGTGGGAGCTGCTCGTCGTCGACGACGGCTCGACCGACGGCACGGCGGCGATCACCGAGGCGGCGGCCGCCGACGAGCCCCGCATCCGTCTGCTGAGAACCCCCGCCAACCGCGGCAAGGGCCACGCCGTCCGCACCGGCGTCCTCGCCTCCAGCGGCCGGCGCGTCCTGGTCACCGACGCGGACCTGGCCACCCCCATCGAGGAGCTCGCCGTCCTCCAGCGGCACCTGGACGCGGGCGCCACCGCGGCCGTCGGCTCCCGCGCGCTGCCCGAGTCCCGGGTCGCGGTGCGCCAGCACGCCCTGCGCGAGCTCATGGGCCGGCTCGGCGCCCGCCTCATACGCGCCGCCGCCGTGCCCGGCATACGCGACACCCAGTGCGGCTTCAAGCTCTTCGACGGCGACAAGGTCCGTACCGCCTTCGCCGGTTCCCGCCTCGACGGCTGGAGCTACGACGTCGAGATCCTGCGCTTCTTCCACCAACGGGACTGGGAGGTCGCCGAGGTGCCGGTCAGCTGGGCCCACCAGCCGGGATCCAAGGTCCGTCCGCTCGCCTACCCCCGCGTCCTCGCCGACCTCCTGCGCATCCGCCTGCGCACGGTCAGCCCGGTGCGGCTCGCCGTCCCGGCCCTCTTCCTCCTCTTCTCGTTCTTCCTCTACGGCGGACTGTGGGGCGCCCTCGACACCGGCTACCTCGCCGACTCGGGCTCCGACCAGCGGCAGTGGGAGTGGTTCTTCGCGGTCACCGCGGACAACGTCGCGCACCTGCGCAACCCCCTCTTCACCGAGCTGCAGAACTTCCCGCTCGGCGTGAACCTCATGGCGAACACCGCCATGCTGGGGCTCTCCGTCCCCCTCGCACCCGTCACCCTGGCCTTCGGCGCCCACGTCACCTGGGCCATCGTCCTCACCGGCGGCCTGGCCGCGACCGCCTGCGCCTGGTACTGGCTCATCGCCCGCCGCTTCGTGCGCTCCCGCTGGGCGGCCGCGCTGGGCGGCGGCTTCTGCGCCTTCGCGCCGCCGATGATCTCGCACGGCAACGCCCACCCGAACTTCGCGGTGCTGTTCATGATGCCGCTGATCATCGACCGGATGCTGCGGCTGTGCGAGAACCGCCGGCCCACCCGCGACGCCGTCGTCCTGGGCCTGTTCCTCGCCTACCAGATCTTCCTCGGCGAGGAGGCGTTGCTGCTGGCCGTGACCGGCTTCGCCCTCTTCGCCCTCGGCTACGCGATCGCCGCCCCGGACGTCGCGAAGGCCGTCGCCGCGCCGCTGCTGCGCGGCCTGGGCATCGCCGCCCTGGTCTCCGTACCGCTGGTGATCTTCCCCGTGGCCTGGCAGTTCTACGGCCCGCAGAGCTACCACAGCGTCCTGCACGGGCAGGTCGGCAACAACCCGATGGCCATGCTGGAGTTCGCCACCCGCTCGCTGGCCGGCGACGACAAGATCGCCGCGTCGCTGTCGCTCAACCGGACCGAGGAGAACGCCTTCTTCGGCTGGCCGCTCGTGGTCGTGGCCGTCGCCGTCGTCGTCCACCTGCGCGACCAGCCGCGCGTGCGCGCCCTGGGCTTCACCGCCCTGGGCGCCGCCGTCCTCTCCCTCGGGCAGAACATCCCGCTGCTCGGCACGGACAAGACGCTGCCGGGCCCCTGGCGGCTGGTGGCGAAGATGCCGTTCTTCGAGTCGGTCATCGAGTCCCGCACGGCGATGGTCTGCGCGCCCGCCCTCGGCATCCTCCTCGCCCTCGCCTGCGACCGGCTGGCCCTGCGCCGCCTGCGCAGCGAGCGCGAGAGCTCGCGCCGGCTGCTGGGCTGGGCGGCGCTCGCCGTGGCCGTCCTGCCGCTGCTGCCGACGCCGTACCGCACCGTCGAGCGCGCCCCGGTGCCCGCCTTCTTCGCCGACGGCAGCTGGCGGGAGTACGTACGCCCCGGCCACTCCCTGGTGCCTGTCCCCGTGCCCAGCCCCACGGAGACGGCCGCCCTGGGCTGGCAGGTCGATTCCGGCCTCGGCTTCCCCTTCCCCGGCGGCTACTTCAACGGACCCTGGGGACCGGAGCGCATCGGCATCTACGGGCCCCAGCCGCGCTTCACCTCCGACCTGCTGAACAAGGTTCGCGAGAGCGGGAAGGTGCCCGACATCGGCGCCCAGCAGCGCCGCCAGTTCGGCTGGGACGTCGACTTCTGGCGCGCGGACGCCTTCGTCCTCACCCCGCAGGACAACGAGGCGCCGCTGCGCGAGGCCCTCACGCGACTGTCGGGCAAGGAGCCGCGGCGCGTCGCGGACTCATGGGTGTGGGACGTGCGCGAGCGGCGGTGACCAACCGGCCGGAAGCAAGCGGAGTGAGGGCTTCTATGTCCGTCGGCCCTGTGTGACAACCGGCTGAGCGGCACTACTCTGGCCCGACCATCGCATGCCCCGACCATCGCACCGCGAGAACGAGAGTGAGCTCACGTGGCCTGTGACCTCTGGCTAGTTCCCCTTGTCGACGTGCTGTGCCACAGCGCCGACAACCCCTTCGCCGAGGAGATCGCCGCGTACGACAAGGCACTCGGCGAGGCCGGGCTGCCGCCGGTGCCCGTCTTCGGCTACATGCCGGGCCTCTCGGGGGACGTCGCCCCGGTCGCGGGCTTCGACTACGACGCGCTGCACTTCCTGCGCCGCGCCCACCTGCTGAACCTCTGCGGCCTCGCCGTCACCCCGGTGGACGAACTGGGCGGCGACTACGAGCAGTTGCTGGAGATGTTCGACGCCACCGCCCGGCAGTCCCACCTGGTCTGGCACTACGACCACGCCGGGGCGTACGTCCCCGTGGACTTCGCCCACCCGCTGTCCAACGAGGAACTCCTCGAAGGCGGCGGCCCCTTGGGCTCCAGCCACGGCCTGCTGCGCGAACTCCACGCCGTGGCCCCGGTCCTGGGCATCGACCCCGCCAACCCGCCGGCCCCGCCCGCCGCTCCCGACCGCCCCACCACCCTGGAGGAACGCGCGGCCCCGGCCCCGCACGACGACAGCCCCTTCGCCCGCGAACGCCACGTCTGGCTGGGCCTCCACGCGGCGGCGACCAGAAGCCTGGGCCAAGGCTCAATGATCGTCTTCAGCTGACCCCCTCCAAGTCCGTCCGGCGCTTGAGGACGCACTTCAGCCCGTCCGGCGGACGTCCATCCAGCCCGTCCGGCGTTTGAGGACGTCTTTCCAGCCCGTCCGGCGCTTGAGGACAAGAAACGGTGAAAGGGCGGGGCCGGGGAGAATCCCCCCAGCCACCGCCCCCGCATAGCTCGCGGCCCAGGCCACCCCTACCGCGGAGACTCCGGCGGCCGCTGCCGCGGCATGTTCGGCCGCGTATGCGGCGGCAGCGGAAACCGCCCCACGGGCCCGGCCTCCCCCCGCGGCCCCCACGCCACCAGCGACTGCGTCAGCAGCGGGGCCGGGCCCGCCCGGAACTCCACCATCCAGTCGGCCGTCTCGGCCCGTACGAGCTCCGAGACGTCCTCCGAGAAGCGCCGCAGCACCGTCAGGCAGCGCTCGGCCGCCTCGCTGGCCGTGCCCTCGGTCGGCCCGAGCACCTCACGGACGCACTCCGACGCCCAGTCGAACTGCAGCACCTCCAGCCGCCGCTGCACGGCCTGCGCCGTGGCCACCGCGCGCATCCAGCCGGACGTCAGCCCGAAGTAGCGGTCGCAGGCCACGCAGGCCACCGCGCCGAGCAGGGCCAGAAAGGCCCACGCCGAGCCGGTGCGCAGCACCTTCGTCAGCTCCAGCAGCGGCAGGGCGGCCCCCACCACGGCGCAGAACGCCGCCCCCAGGCGCAGCCCGCGCGCCCAGCGGCGCTTCCACGCCCGGTCGGTGAGGTACCAGTCGGCGAGATTCAGCGCCCCGCCCTCGACCCATCTGTACAGCTCGTCCAGCCGCTCGGCGGGCTCTCCCCAGTCCCCGAGCGGGAAGGTACGCCCGCGCAGGTCGCCCCGGTGCTCCCCTCCTTGGCGGCCTCCCTGCTCCCGAGGGAGCCCCTCGGGCTGCATCTCAGGCTGGCTCACCCCTGCACTCCCTCTCCGCCGCGTGCGTCATTAGTGATCGCAGCCTCCTTCCTACCGCCGAACGGTTGGCGTTGGGCGCAAGATCCAGCCTTTTCCGTCCGTAAGTGCAGCGGGATCGGGTATAGGAGCACCGGGTCTTCACCCGAAAGAGTGCGGCCCGATCGGCGTAATGACATCGGACGGGCGCGGAATCGTCCTGACGAGTGGCCTTCGCGGCGTCCGCACGACGGATCCGCGCGGTACTCCGAGGTACGCGAGGGGCTCCCGGGACGGGATCAAGAGGTTCCTACGAGGCGGGGGCGGGCCCCGAGTCGTAGTGATCCACAAGGCAGGCAATAGGGTGGCACCCGTGAAGGTCCTCGTCATCGGCGGCGGCGCCCGCGAACACGCCCTGTGCCGCTCCCTGTCCCTCGACCCCGACGTCACCGCGCTGCACTGCGCCCCCGGCAACGCCGGGATCGCCGAGGTCGCCGAGGTGCACACCGTCGACGCCCTGGACGGCGCGGCCGTCGCGGAGCTCGCCGCGTCGCTGCGCGCCGACCTGGTGGTGGTCGGCCCGGAGGCGCCCCTGGTCGCCGGGGTCGCCGACGTGCTGCGCGAACGCGGCGTCCCGGTCTTCGGCCCGTCCGCGCGGGCGGCCGTGCTGGAGGGGTCCAAGGCCTTCGCCAAGGACGTCATGGCCGCCGCGAACGTCCCCACCGCCCGCAGCTACGTCTGCACCACCCCCGCCGAGATCGACGAGGCCCTGGACGCCTTCGGCGCCCCCTACGTCGTCAAGGACGACGGCCTCGCCGCCGGCAAGGGCGTCGTCGTCACCTCCGACCTGGCGGCCGCCCGCGAGCACGCGCTGGCCTGCGGCCGCGTGGTGATCGAGGAGTTCCTGGACGGCCCCGAGGTCTCCCTCTTCGCCATCACCGACGGCGAGACGGTCCTGCCCCTGCAGCCCGCCCAGGACTTCAAGCGCGCCCTCGACGCGGACGAGGGCCCGAACACCGGCGGCATGGGCGCCTACTCCCCGCTGCCCTGGGCCGACCCCAAGCTGGTCGACGAGGTGCTGCAGACCGTTCTGCAGCCGACCGTGGACGAGCTCCGCCGCCGCGGCACGCCCTTCTCCGGCCTGCTCTACGCCGGGCTGGCGATCACCTCGCGCGGCGTACGGGTCATCGAGTTCAACGCCCGCTTCGGCGACCCGGAGACCCAGGTCGTCCTGGCCCGGCTGAAGACGCCGCTGGCCGGGGTGCTGCTGAACGCGGCCACCGGCAACCTCGCCGCCCAGCCGCCGCTGCGCTGGAGCGAGGGCGCCGCCGTGACGGTCGTCATCGCCTCGCACAACTACCCGGACACCCCGCGCACGGGCGACGTGATCGAGGGCCTGGCCGAGGCGGCCGGGGTCGACAAGGCGTACGTGCTCCACGCGGGCACCGCGCTGGACGCCGAGGGCCGGGTGGTCAGCGCCGGCGGCCGCGTGCTGTCCGTGACGGCGACCGGCAGCGACCTGAGCGCCGCCCGGACCCGCGCGTACGAGGCGGTCTCGCGCATCCGCCTGGACGGCTCGCACCACCGCACGGACATCGCGGCCAAGGCGGCGGCGGAGGCCTGAGCCGCCGCGGGACGCCGGCCGCACGGCGCCGGGCGGGCCGGGATCCGGGGCGTGGCCCCGGACAGGCCCATCCGGCGGCCTCCGCGCAGAGGCTTTGCCCAAAGCCATTCCATCGAGTGACCGCTTGCCCAACCGGCTGACGCACGCCCGTCCCCCAACTAGGGTGCGGCGAAGGCCGACTGCTGTGCATCCGGCAACTGGCCCACCGGCATTGCGATGTCAGAGGCCGGTGCCACAGTGGGGGAGGTACGCAACACACCTCGGCAGAGCACTACAGGCAACTGGGGGTGATCGGTCTCGTGGCAGGTCCGGAAACAGGCGCGCTGACCGCGCGCGCCAGAGCCCTCGCCGTGCTGCGTGTGCGCAGCGCCGCGCTGGCCGTCGCCCTGGTGCCGGCGGCGGCCGCCGTCGTGCTGGCCGCGGGCTCCGCCATGGGCCGGATTCCCGCGGGCGGCGCCGTGGACGTCCTCCGTCCGGCGGTCACCGCCGCCGCCCTGCTGACCCTGGCGCTGGCCGCCGGGGTGGCCATGGTCGTCGCCCGGGCGCGGCCGGCCCTCAGCCCCACCGTCCCGATCCCCGAGGAGACGGCCCCCGACCTCTACCGCCTGGTGCGCGACCTGGCCGAGCGGCTGGAGGTCCCGGCGCCCTCCGCCATAGCGCTCACCCCCGACTGCGACAGCTGGCTGGAGGACCGTACGCATCCGGCGCACGCCCCGCCGCGCGAGCGCCTGCGGCTGCGCAGGCGGGCCGGGGCCGCGCCCGTCCTGGTGATCGGCTCGCCGTTCCTGTGGTGGATGCGCGTCGCCGAGCTGCGCGCCCTGCTGGCCCCGGTGGTGGCGGGCACGGGCCCGGCCGCCCACCCCGACATAGCCGCCGCCCGTCGCTTCGTCCGGGGCCTGGACGCCGCCGTGGCCGTCGCGGCGAGCAGGCCCCTCCTCGCGTTCGTCGGCTGGGTCGCCCGGCTGCTGCTGCGCTCCTGCCGCGACCACGCGGCCGAGATGGAGCGCGGAGTGGCCGCCGCCGCCTCCGAGCGCGCCCAGACCGTGGACTACGGCCTGCGCATCGTCGCCCAGGAGCAGGTCGGCCTGGCCTACGCCGGCTGGGACCGGCTGCTGAACCGCGTGGCGCTGCCCGCCTGGCGGATGGGCCGCTGGCCCTCCCGGCTGGACGCGGGCGTCGTCTCCGCGCTCACCGAGCTGTCCCGGCGCGACCGGCTGGCGGAAGGCTTCGCCTCCCGGCTGGGCGAGCGGCCCGCCTGCGATCTGCTGGAGGAGCCCGGCCTCATCGACGAGGCCGCGTCCCTGCTGGCCGCCCGGCTCTTCCACGGCGGCCCGGCCCAGCCCGGCCCCGACTGGTCGCCGGTCGCCTGGAGCCAGTACGCGGACGAGGTCGTGGACCGCAAGTGGCGGCTGGAGGCCGCCCGGCTGCACCGCGTCCTCGACGACATCGCCGCCTGCGGCGCCGTGCCGGGCGCCCTGTCCGGCGCGCGCAGCGGCCCCGCGCAGGACGCCGTGCCGGCCGCGCCGACGGTCGCCCGCATCCTCGAGCGCCTCACCGGCCCGGCGGGCAGCGGGGTGGGGGAGGAGCTGGAGGTACGGCTCAGCGCCGAGGTGGCGCGCGAGGCGGCCCAGGAGGAGCGCGCGGCCGAGCGGGGCGCGTTCGGCGCGGCGGCCGGGTCGTGGGTCGACGGGCTCGCGCCGCTGTTCCCGCTGCAGCCGCCGCGCAGCGGCCGGGAGCTGCTGGCCGACCATGTGACGGCCATGGTCTGCTGCGCGGCCGTGGACACCGCCGGTGCCGTTCCCGGCCTGGACTGGCTGGACGGCCCGGCCCTGCTGGTCGGCGGCGCCCGCCGCGCCGACCTGACCCGTACGGTCCTGAGCCTGATCGAGGACGGCGACGGGGAGCCGTTGCGCGCCTGGCTCGGCGAGGTCGGGGTCCGCCCCGAGAAGCCGGTCCGACTGATGTGATCAGCAGCAGGTGACCGAGAGTGACGCCGTAACGCTCCGTAGGGGCCGAGCCATCACTTCCGGGGAATTTCCTGACGAACGGTGACAAGCCGCACGCGTCGTGTGATCTGCTGGGAATCTGCTGGGAAACCGAAAAGGTATGCGGGGGCCTAGGGGAGGGAGCACACATGGGGACGGATCAGATCCGCCGCTGGGAATCCGGTGCACTCGCGCACGCCGTTTCGGACCCCTTCGGCCAGGGCCCACTGCCCTGGCTGCGCGGCGGCGAGTACTACTTCGACGGCACCGGCCAGATCATCCCCTGGTACGTGGACCCGGTGACGACCACCGCGGCCGGCACCCGCGTCCCACCGCCCCGCAGACCGGGCCCCCGCGCCGCCGACGACGTCCACTGCCAGATCAAGGGCTTCGCCTCCGCCAGCTCCGTCGCCCCCGGCGAGGCCCTGGACTTCCGGATCACCGTGGACCCGCCCCAGCAGTTCGGCGTCGACGTCTACCGCATCGGCCACTACGGGGGCGTCGGAGCCGCCAAGGTCACCACCAGCCCCCGGCTCTCCGGCATCGTCCAGCCGCCGCCGCTGACCGTGGACCGCACGGTCTCCTGCCACCACTGGTGGCTCTCCTGGCGGCTGCAGATCCCCAGCTTCTGGAGCACCGGCGCCTATGTGGCCGTGCTGACCACCACCGACGGCTACCGCAGCCACATCCCGTTCACCGTGCGCGACAGCGGCCCCGCCGATCTGCTGCTCGTCCTGCCCGACATCACCTGGCAGGCCTACAACCTCTACCCCGAGAACGGCCGCACCGGCGCGAGCCTCTACCACGCCTGGGACGAGGACGGCCGGCTCCTCGGCGAGGCCGACGCGGCCACCACGGTCTCCTTCGACCGCCCCTACGCGGGCGCCGGCCTGCCGCTGCACGTCGGCCACGCCTACGACTTCATCCGCTGGGCCGAGCGCTACGGCTACAGCCTCGCCTACGCCGAGACCCGCGACCTGCACGCCGGGCGAATCGATCCGGCGCGCTACCGCGGCCTGGTCTTCCCCGGCCACGACGAGTACTGGTCGGCCCCCATGCGCCGCGCCGTCGAGGACGCCCGCGACTGCGGCACCTCGCTGGTCTTCCTCTCCGCCAACACCATGTACTGGCAGGTCGAGCTCGCCCCCTCGCCCGCGGGCCCCGACCGCCTGCTGACCTGCCGCAAGCGCCGCGGCCCCGGCCGCTCCGCCCTCTGGCGCGAGACGTCGCCCCCCGAGCAGCAGTTGCTCGGCATCCAGTACGCGGGCCGCGTCCCGGAGCCCGCCCCCATGGTCGTCCGCAACGCCGACCACTGGCTGTGGGAGGCCACCGGCGCCGGCGAGGGCGACGAGCTGCCCGGCCTCGTCGCGGGCGAGGCCGACCGCTACTTCCCCCGTACGGCCCTGCCCGAGCACACCCGTCGCATCCTGCTCGCCCACTCCCCGTACAAGGACAGCGAGGGCGCCACGCGCCACCAGGAGACCTCGCTCTACCGCGCCCCCAGCGGCGCCCTCGTCTTCGCCTCCGGCACCTTCGCCTGGTCCCCGGCCCTGGACCGGCCCGGCCATGTCGACGCCCGCGTCCAGCGGGCCACGGCCAATCTCCTGGACCGCATCTGCAAACGCGTCTGACCCCTCGCGGGAGCCCGGCGGACCGGTACGGCAGAATCGAGGTGCTTGGACAAACCACCAGGAGGCCCGTGTGTCCGGATTCGTCGAGAAGCCCAAACCCGTCGAGGTGCCGGGGCTGACGCACCTGCACACGGGCAAGGTCCGCGACCTGTACCGCGACGAGGCCGGCCGGCTGGTGATGGTCGCCAGCGACCGCATGTCCGCCTACGACTGGGTGCTGCCCACCGAGATCCCCGACAAGGGCCGCGTCCTCACCCAGCTCTCCCTGTGGTGGTTCGACCGGCTCACGGACCTGGCCCCCAACCACGTCCTGTCCACCGACCTGCCGCCCGGCGCCCCCGCCGACTGGGCCGGCCGCACCCTGATCTGCCGCTCCCTGGACATGGTCCCGGTCGAGTGCGTCGCCCGCGGCTATCTGACCGGCTCCGGCCTCGCCGAGTACCGCGAGACCCGCACCGTCTGCGGCCTCGCCCTCCCCGAGGGCCTCACCGACGGCTCCGAGCTGCCCTCCCCGATCTTCACCCCGGCCACGAAGGCCGAGGTCGGCGAGCACGACGAGAACGTCTCCTACGAGGAGGTGGCCCGCCAGGTCGGCGCGGAGACCGCCGCCCTGCTCCGCCAGTCCACCCTCGCCGTCTACAGCCGCGCCCGCGACATCGCCCGCGACCGGGGCATCATCCTCGCCGACACGAAGTTCGAGTTCGGCCACGCGGAGGGCGGCGAGCTGGTCCTCGCCGACGAGGTGCTCACCCCGGACTCCTCCCGCTTCTGGCCGGCCGACACATGGGAGCCGGGCCGCGCCCAGCCCTCCTTCGACAAGCAGTTCGTCCGCGACTGGCTCACCTCCCCGGCCTCCGGCTGGGACCGCACGGCGGAACAGCCCCCGCCGCAGCTCCCGGAGGAGATCGTGGACCGCACGCGAGCGAAGTACATCGAGGCGTACGAACGCCTGACGGGCCAGAAGTGGTCCTGACCGGCAACCCACCCGCCCAGCCATAAGAGCCCTCTCAGACACCGTCTGCCAGGGTGGGGGCACCGGCACAAGATCCCCCACCCCCCGGAGGCCCGATGGGCGAGCCGTCCGTACTCGTCGTGGACGACGACCCCGACGTCAGGGCCGCCGTCGTCGACGGCCTGGCCGTCGAGGGCTACACGGTCCGCTCCGCGGCCGACGGACTCGAGGCCCTCTCCGCCGTCGCCGCCGCACAGCCCGCCGCCATCGTGCTGGACCTGGCCATGCCCGTCCTCGACGGCCTCGCCGTCTGCCGCCGGCTGCGCGAACTCGGCGACCGCACGCCCGTGCTCGTCCTCACCGCCCGCGACGCCGTCTCCGACCGCGTCGCGGGCCTGGACGCGGGCGCCGACGACTACCTCGTCAAACCCTTCGCCCTGGACGAGCTCCTGGCCCGCCTGCGCGCCCTGCTGCGCCGCGCGGCACCGCCCGAAACGTCGGCGGCGGACGTCGAGTTGAGGTTCGCCGACCTCACGGTCGACCCCCTCACGCGCACCGGCGAGCGCGCCGGCGTCGCCCTGGAGTTCACCCGTACCGAGTTCGCGCTGCTGGAGGTGTTCCTGCTCCACCCCGGCCAGGTCCTGCCGCGCGAGCTGATCCAGGAACGGGTCTGGGGCACCGACTTCGGCCCGGAGTCCAACTCCCTCGCCGTCTACATCGGCTACCTGCGGCGCAAGCTGGAGGCGGGCGGCGCGCCCCGCCTCGTCCACACCGTGCACGGCGTCGGCTACCAGCTGGCGGAACGATGAGCCCGGTCCGGGGCCTGCGCCGCAGGCTGCTGGGCCGCAGGCCCCTGCGGGCCCGGCTGGCCATGGTCACCGCCGCCGCCGTCGCGCTCGTGGCACTCGGCGTCCTGGCCGCCGCCTACGTCGTCATCCGCTACGAGCTCGTGCGCCAGCTCGACCTCCAGCTCAAGCAGCAGGCCGGGATCATCGCCCAGCAGGCCCACGGCGGCGCCGACAAGGGCGTCCTGTTCAACCAGTGCGTCTGGCGGGCCGCCCCCGCCTGCGCCCAGATCGTCCCCGCCGACCCGGCCGCCCCCGGCCAGGAGGACCTCGTCCTGCCCGTCACCGGCGCCGCCCGCCAGGTCGCGGCCGGCCGGCTCGGCCCGTACTACAGCGACATCACCCACGACGGCCAGCCCATGCGGATGTTCACCATCCGGCTGCAGGACAAGAAGAACCGGGCCCTGCAGGTGGCCGCCCGCTCCGACACCGTCGACATGGGCGTACGCCAGGCCGGGATGTACCTCGGCGCGGTCGGCGCGGTCGGCGTCCTCCTCGCCGCGGTGCTCGGCTACGCCGCCTCCCGCACCTCCCTGCGCCCCGTCACCCGCCTCACCGCCACCGCCGAACGCATCGCCGCCACCCGCGACCCCGCCCACCGCATCGAACTGCCCCCCTATGAAGCGCGCCGCCAGGACGAGATCACCCGCCTCGCCACCAGCTTCAACACCATGCTCGGCGAGCTGGAGGAGGCCGTCGCCGCCCAGCGCCGCCTCGTCGCCGACGCCTCGCACGAGCTGCGCACCCCGCTCACCGCGCTGCGCACCAACGCCGAGCTCCTCGCCCGCGCGGACCGGCTCTCCGCCGCCCAGCGCGAACGGGCCTCGGACGCCCTGGGGCGCCAGCTGCGCGAGGTGACCGGCATGGTCAACGACCTGATCGAGCTCGCCCGCGACGAGGAACCCCAGCCGCTGGTCGAACAGGTCCGGCTGGACCGCCTCACCGAGCGCTGTGCGGACGTCGCCCGCGGCCACTGGCCGGCCACGGTCTTCACCGTGGACGTGACGGAGGTCACCGTTGCGGGGGTGCCGGCCCGGCTGGCCCGGCTGCTGTCCAACTTGCTCGACAACGCCGCCAAGTTCAGCCCGCCCGGTGCGATGGTGGAGGTCCGCCTGGTCCGCACGGACGGCGGAGTGGACCTCACCGTCCGCGACCACGGCCGGGGCATCGCCACCGAGGACCTGCCCTACGTCTTCGACCGCTTCTACCGCTCCCGCCAGGCCCGGGCCCTGCCCGGCTCCGGCCTGGGGCTCGCCATGGCCCGCCAGATCGCCCGCGCCCATGGCGCCGAGCTCACGGCCGAGCAGGCCGATACCGGCGGCGCCCGCTTCCGCCTGCGCTTCCCGGCCGACGGGCGCTAGCAACGCCGAAGGCCCCGGTCGTTCCCGACCGGGGCCTTCGTTCTCTGAGCGGACGACGAGACTCGAACTCGCGACATCCACCTTGGCAAGGTGGTGCTCTACCAACTGAGCTACGTCCGCATTCGCCCCGCGCTTTCGTGCGGTGCGGGAACCACTATAGCCAACCCTGGGAGCGTGCGATGCGCGCCGCCGCGTGACGGTTCTCCGCGCCGAGCTTCAGCGCGGCCGCCGAGAGGTAATTGCGGACCGTCCCCGGCGTCAGCGAGGCCCGCTTGGCGATCTCCGCGATGGACGCGCCGTCCTCGGCCAGCTCCAGCAGTTCCGCCTCGCGCGCCGTGAGCGGGGAGTCGCCCGCACTGATCGCATCCGCCGCCAACTCCGGGTCCACATAGCGGCTTCCGGCGTGCACGGCCCGGATGATCTCGGCCAGCCGCCGGGCCGACACCGTCTTCGGTACGAACCCGCGCACCCCCGCCTCCAGCGCCCGCTTCAGATGCCCCGGTCTGCCATGGCCTGTCACGATCATGGTCCGGCATCCGGGCAGTTCGGCCCGCAGCGATGTGGCCACCATCACACCGTCCGCCCCGGGCATCTGAAGATCCAGCACCGCCACGTCCGGCCGGTGCGCCCTCGCCATCGCCAGCGCCTCGGTCCCCGAAGCCGCCTCCGCCACGACATGGAGATCGTCCTCCAGCCCCAGCAGCGCGGCGACCGCGCCACGGATCAGATGCTCGTCGTCCGCGAGCAGGATCCGCACGGGCCCACCCCCCTCGTTCCCGCTCATGCCTTCTCCCCCTCCGGTCCGGCCGCCATCCCGGCGGCCACGGGCACGGACTCCCGCTCCGCGACACCGCCCCCGTCCGCCCCCTCGGCCCGGCCTCCTGCCCCCGCCAGTGCAATGCTCGCCGTCAGCCGGAACGTGCGGTGCGAGCGCTGCTCGGACACCAGCGTGCCGCCCAGCCCCGCCAGCCGCTCCCGCAGCCCCGCCAGCCCCGAGCCGCCCCCGGCCCCGGCAGCCGGACCGCTCCCGGAGGCGCGGCGCACGCCGTCGTTCTCCATGAGCAGCACCGCCACCCCCTCCACGACCCGCAGCCGCACCGCGCAGCGGCTCGCCTCCGCATGTCGCAGAACGTTCGTCGTCCCCTCACGGACCACCCACGCCAGCGCCGACTGCACCGCCGACGGCAGCTCCGCCCCCACCGAGTCGGTGATGCGGCACTCGATGCCCGCGGCCGCCAGCACTCCCCGCGCACCGGCCAGTTCCGTGTGCAGATCGGCCTCGCGGTAGCCGCGCACGACCTCCCGCAACTCCCGCTGCGACTCCCGCGCTATCCGCTGCACCTCGTCCATCTCGTCCAGCGCCGCCGCCGAACCGCGCCGCGACAGCTGCGTGGCCAGCTCGCTCTTGAGCGCGATCACCGCAAGGTTCCGGCCGAGCACATCGTGCATGTCGCGCGAGAACCGCAGCCGCTCCTCCGCCACCGCCAGCCGCGCCTGGGTGCCCCGAGCGGCCTCCACCTCCCACATCACGGCGAGGAACCAGGCGGAGGCACGCACCGCCGTCATGCTCCACATCCCCAGCAGGAACAGCAGCACCGCCACCGTGACCGTCCCGACCGGACCGCTGCCCGTCAGCGCCACCCCGGCCGCCGCGACCACCCCCGCCCCCGCACAGCCGGCCATGTAGGTGCGGATCCGGCGGGTGAGCAGGCAGTACGAACCGAAGGTCACCAGCCCGGCATGCAGCAGCACCGTCGAGTTCGCGGTGATATGCGACATCCCGTCGCGGCGCACCTGGATCACGAACACCGTCAGGGTGAGCGTGAAGATGACCGCACTCACGGCCAGCTCCCACCAGGGCGCCGACCGCTTGCGCAGATAGTGGTCCAGCGAGCGCCGGATGAGTCTCATCCCCTGCGCGCACTGCAGGAAGCACAGGCTCAGCAGCAACCAGACCAGCGCCGGGACGCCCCCGGGCTCGGGCAGCCACGCGAGGCAGTTGAGCACCGGAAACAGCCACGGCACTCCGTACAGCGTCCACCGCGTATAGCTGTCCACCTGGGCCACCTTGCTCCGGCCCCGCCACTCCCTCATCCGTGACCGCACCACCACGCGCCCGCCCGCCCCCTCGTCCGCCCCAGCAACCCCGGTCGACGCCTTCAGCGCCTCGGTTCCCAGCGGAACCACCGGCGTACAGCAAACACGCCCAGCCCCGCCCAGGCCAAAGCGGTCCCGAGGGCCCGCAGCGCCTCGCCCGCGCCCATCCCGCCCAGCCAGCCGCCCCGCATCAGCTCGACCACCGGCGTCAACGGCAGCAGCCGGCATGCCCCGGCGAGCCCGTCCGGCATGATCTCCACCGGTATGAACAGCCCCGAGCCCAGCAGCGAGAGCACCATCAAGGGCATCGTCACCAGCTGAGCGCTCTCCACGGTCTTCGCCCAGCCGGCGGTCACGGCGGCGAGGGCGACGCTGAGCACGACGCCCAGCAGCAGCCCGGCCAGCAACAGATCGGGCCGGGCGACCGCCCGCAGGCCCAGCAGACTCACACCGGCCACCACCAGCACCGCGCACTGGGCCAGCGCCACCCCCACCGCGGGCAGCGCGGCCCCGGTCAATATCTCCGCGTCCCCCGCCTCGCCCGTACGCAGCCGCTTGAGCACCAGCTCCTCACGCCGGGCTACATAGGCGCTGACCAGGTTCTGGTAGACGGCGAAGAGCAGGATGTAGCCGAAGGCCCCCGTTATCGACACTTCCTTGAGCGACATCCCGGACGCGCCGAGGTCCAGGTCATCGAGAGACCGCTGCATGGCGGCCACCATCGTCACCGGCATCAGCAGCGCGATGTACAGCGCCATCCTGTTCCGCCCGAGCAGGGTCAGCTCCGCCCGCCCCAGCGCCAGCACCCGTGTGACCGCCATCACTTGCCGCTCCCCGAAACCAGTGCCGCAGCCGGACCGGCCGGCCCGGCATCCGCCCCCGCTATCGCCAGGAACGCCTCCTCCAGCGACGCCGTCCGCGCGTCGAGCTGCTCCAGCTCCACGGACTGCTCCCGTGCCCACAGCAGCAGCCCCGTCAGCGTCCGCTGCAACTCCCGGGTCTGGAGCTCTATCCGCCCGTGCGTCTCCTCGTGCCGGGTCACCCCCAGCTCGGCCAGCGGCGGCAGGTCCCCGACGAACCAGCCCACCGGCATCGCGAAGCGGATCCGCGCCGGATACGTCCCGATCACCTCGGCCGCCGTCCCGGACGTCACGATCCGCCCCTCCCGCATGATCGCCAGCCGGTCGGCCAGCGCCTCGGCCTCCTCCAGATAGTGCGTGGTGAGCAGCACCGTCGTGCCCTCCTCGCGCAGCTGCCGCACCAGCTCCCAGGTGTGGTGCCGCGCCTGGGGGTCCAGGCCGGTCGTCGGCTCGTCGAGGAAGAGCACCTCGGGCCGCCCGAGCAGCGCCAGCGCCAGGTCCAGCCGCCGCCGCTCGCCGCCGGAGAGCTGCTTGACCCGCACATCCCGGCGGCCGGCGAGCCCCACCAGCTCCAGGGCCTCGGCCACGGGCCGCGCCCCGGTCGTGCACCCCGCCCACATCAGCACGGTCTCGGCCGCGGTGAGCCCGGAGGGAAAGCCCCCTTCCTGGAGCATCACCCCCGTGCGGGGCCGCACCGCGCCCCGCTCCTCGTACGGATCGTGGCCCAGCACCCGCACCCGGCCCTCCGTCGGCCGGGCCAGGCCCTCCAGCAGCTCGACCGTGGAGGTCTTGCCCGCTCCGTTCGTCCCCAGCAGCGCGAACACCTCGCCGCGCCGCACGGTGAAGGACACGCCCCGCACCGCCTCGAAGCCCTCGTCCCCGGACGTGCCGTACCGCCGGCGCAGCCCTGAGACCTCGATCACACTCTCCCCGAATCCCATGGTTCAAGGCTCCCGGCGGATCCCGCCCCGGGTCAGTGCGGCCTGTCATGACTTCGCATGACGAATGTCAGCAGGCCCGGCCGCCAACAACGCCGAAGGCCCCGGTCGTTCCCGACCGGGGCCTTCGTTCTCTGAGCGGACGACGAGACTCGAACTCGCGACATCCACCTTGGCAAGGTGGTGCTCTACCAACTGAGCTACGTCCGCATGTCTCCGACCGACGGCTTCTCGAAGAGAGGCGCCACCGGGCGGTGCGTGCATCACTCTACCTGATCCACTGACGTGGTCGGTAAGCGATGAGAGCGGGTGACAGGAATCGCACACTGCGCCTCCCCCTTGGAAAGGGGGCGCTCTACTACTGAGCTACACCCGCGCGTCCATCCGCACCGGCCACTGACGTGGCCGACCGAACGGTGAGAGCGGGTGACAGGAATCGCACACTGCGCCTCCCTCTTGGAAAGAGGGCGCTCTGCTACTGAGCTACACCCGCGCGTCCATCCGTACCGACCACTGATGTGATCGAACGAACGGTCAGAGCGGGTGACAGGAATCGCACACTGCGCCTCCCCCTTGGAAAGGGGGCGCTCTACTACTGAGCTACACCCGCATGACCCCGAAGTTCCGGCCCGTTTCCGCGCCTTGCCCCTCGGTGTGATCCAGACTCTAGCTGATCATCCGGGGTGCTTGGCAAGTCGCCCGGGAAGCCCGGGCGGAACGCGGGGGTCCGCAGGGGAGGGAACGCCCGCACCGGCCCCCCGTCCCTGCTCCCCCCAGCCGTTCCCGCCCCGGCCCCGGCCCGGCGGGCGGCCCGGCCTCAGCCGGCCGCGTTGAACGCCTCGTAGACCTTCTTGGGGATGCGGCCGCGCGGCGGCACCTCCATGCCGTTCGAGCGGGCCCAGGCCCGCACCGCCGCCGGGTCGGGCGCCACGGCCGTGCGCCGGTAGACCTTGCCCGAGCGGGACTGCTTGCGGCCGGCCTCCACGTAAGGCGCGAGGACGCCCCGCAGTTTCTTCGCATTGGCAGTGTTCAGGTCGATCTCGTACGACTTGCCGTCGATCCCGAAGATGAGGGTCTCCGCGGCTTCCCCGCCGTCCATGTCGTCGGAGAGTGTGACCACTACGCGCTGCGCCACGGAAATCGGTCCTTTCGGCCAGTATCACCGCTTTGACCTGCGGTGACGTGAGGGTTGCGGTTGTTCTCGGTCAATACTTATTCATTTGTACAACAAAGGGCAATGCATGGTGAAGCCCAGTTAATTCCGTCCGTGCGCCTCATCGCAATCACGACGGTGCGATCTTCCGGTCTTTTTCCCGAACTTTTCCACCGGCTCCGCATGCCTCCGGGTAAACACGAAGGATAAGCCCAGCATATCTATGCGCGTAGATTTTTGGGGACTGTACTCTGACATCACCGCTTCAGCTCACGCACCACACACCGGGAGTGCCAGTGGCACGCGTCGTAGTCGACGTCATGCTCAAGCCGGAGATCCTCGACCCGCAGGGCCAGGCGGTGCAGCGCGCGCTGCCACGCCTGGGTTTCGAGGGGATCGCCGACGTCCGTCAGGGCAAGCGCTTTGAACTCGAGGTGGAGGGACCGGTCGACGACGCCGCCCTCGCCCGAATCCACGAGATGGCGGAAACGTTTCTCGCCAACACCGTGATCGAGGACTTCACCGTGAAGGTCGACGGGGAGGTCCGCGAGACCGCCGGAGAAGCACAGTGACCGCTCGCGTAGGAGTCATCACCTTCCCCGGCACCCTGGACGACCGCGACACCCAGCGCGCCGTCCGGATCGCCGGGCTCGAGCCCGTGCCGCTCTGGCACCGCGACAAGGACCTCAAGCAGGTCGACGCCGTGGTCCTGCCCGGCGGTTTCTCCTACGGCGACTACCTGCGGGCGGGCGCCATCTCCCGCTTCTCGCCGGTGATGGAGACCGTCATCGAGCAGGCCAAGGGCGGCATGCCGGTCCTCGGCATCTGCAACGGCTTCCAGGTGCTCACCGAGACCCACCTGCTGCCCGGCGCGATGCTGCGCAACAACCACCTGCACTTCATCTGCCGCGACCAGAAGCTCCGCGTCGAGAACGCGGACACCGCCTGGACGGCCGACTACGAAGCGGGCCAGGAGATCTCCGTCCCGCTGAAGAACATCGACGGCCGCTACGTGGCCGACGAGCGCACCCTCGACGAGCTCGAGGCCGAGGGCCGCGTCGCCTTCCGGTACCTCGACGTCAACCCCAACGGCTCGCTCCGCGACATCGCCGGCATCACCAACGCCGCCGGCAACGTCGTGGGCCTGATGCCGCACCCCGAGCACGCCGTCGAGCCCCTCGTCGGCACCGGCCGCACGGACGGGCTCGGATTCTTCACCTCGATCCTGAAGAAGCTGGTCAACGCATGAGCCTCGACACGGTCAAGCACGCAAACGAAACGCCCGACGTCGACCAGCCCTGGGCCGAACTGGGCCTCAAGCAGGACGAGTACGAGCGCATCCGCACCATCCTCGGCCGCCGTCCCACCGGCGCCGAGCTCGCGATGTACTCCGTCATGTGGTCCGAGCACTGCTCGTACAAGTCCAGCAAGGTCCACCTGCGCCAGTTCGGCGAGAAGGCCCCCGAGAACGACGCCCTCCTCGTCGGCATCGGCGAGAACGCCGGCGTCGTCGACGTCGGCCAGGGCTACGCGGTCACCTTCAAGGTCGAGTCGCACAACCACCCCAGCTACATCGAGCCCTACCAGGGCGCGGCCACCGGCATCGGCGGCATCGTCCGCGACATCCTCGCCATGGGCGCCCGCCCCGTCGCCGTCATGGACCCGCTGCGCTTCGGCGCCGCGGACCACCCCGACACCAAGCGCGTCCTGCCGGGCGTCGTCGCGGGCATCGGCGGCTACGGCAACTGCCTGGGCCTGCCCAACATCGGCGGCGAGGTCGTCTTCGACTCCTGCTACCAGGGCAACCCGCTGGTCAACGCCCTGTGCGTGGGCGTGATGAAGCACGAGGACATCCACCTCGCCAAGGCCTCCGGCGCCGGCAACAAGGTCATCCTCTACGGCGCCCGCACCGGCGGCGACGGCATCGGCGGCGTGTCCGTCCTGGCCTCCGAGACGTTCGACGACTCCAAGCCCACCAAGCGCCCCGCCGTCCAGGTCGGCGACCCCTTCCAGGAGAAGCTCCTCATCGAGTGCACCCTGGAGATCTTCCGCGAGGACCTCGTCGACGGCATCCAGGACCTCGGCGGCGCCGGCCTGTCCTGCGCCACCAGCGAGCTGGCCAGCGCCGGCTCCGGCGGCATGCGCGTCGAACTCGACCGCGTGCACCTGCGCGACGCGACGCTCTCGCCCGAGGAGATCCTCATGAGCGAGTCGCAGGAGCGCATGTGCGCGATCGTCGAGCCCGGCAAGGTCGACCGCTTCCTCGAGATCTGCGAGAAGTGGGACGTCATCGCCACCGTCATCGGTGAAGTCACCGACGGCGAACGGCTGGAGATCTTCTGGCACGGCGAGCAGATCGTCGACGTCCCGCCGCGCACCGTCGCCCACGAGGGTCCGGTCTACGAGCGCCCGTACGCCCGTCCGGACTGGCAGGACGCCCTCCAGGCCGACGACGCGAACAAGCTCGCCCGCCCGCAGACCCCCGAGGAGCTGCGCGCGCAGGTCCTGAAGGTCGTCTCCTCCCCGAACCAGGCCTCCAAGTCCTGGATCACCGACCAGTACGACCGGTTCGTGCAGGGCAACACCGTGCTCGCCCAGCCCGAGGACTCCGGCATGGTCCGCGTCGACGAGGACACCAACCTCGGTGTCGCCGTCGCCACGGACGGCAACGGTCGCTACGCCAAGCTCGACCCGTACGCGGGCGCCCAGCTCGCGCTCGCCGAGTCGTACCGCAACGTGGCCGCCACCGGCGCCCGCCCGCTGGCCATCTCCAACTGCCTGAACTTCGGTTCGCCCGAGGACCCGGCCGTCATGTGGCAGTTCGCCGAGGCCACCCGCGGCCTCGCCGACGGCTGCCTGACGCTGGGCACCCCGGTCACCGGCGGCAACGTCTCGCTCTACAACCAGACCGGCGAGACCGCCATCCACCCGACCCCCGTGGTCGCGGTGCTGGGTGTCATCGACGACGTCAACCGCCGTACGCCGATGGCGTTCTCCGAGGAGGGCCACCTGCTGTACCTCCTGGGCGACACCAAGGAGGAGCTGGGCGGTTCGGCCTGGTCGCAGGTGGTCCACGACCACCTCGGCGGGCTCCCGCCGGCCGTCGACCTCGACCGCGAGAAGCTGCTGGCCGAGATCCTGATCGCCGCCTCCCGCGACGGCATGATCGACGCGGCGCACGACCTCTCCGACGGCGGCCTGATCCAGGCGCTGGCCGAGTCGTGCCTGCGCGGCGGCAAGGGTGCCCGGATCGTCGTGCCCGACGGCCTGGACCCCTTCGTCCTCCTCTTCTCCGAGTCCGCCGGCCGCGCGGTCGTCGCCGTTCCGCGCAGCGAGGAGCTGCGCTTCGGCGACATGTGCGGCGCGCGCGGGCTGCCCGCGACCCGCATCGGTGTCGTCGACGGCGAAGAGATCGACGTCCAGGGACAGTTCACCCTCCCGCTGGCGGAGCTGCGCGAGGCGCACGAAGCCACGATCCCGGCGCTGCTCGCGTAGTGCCGAATCCGTAACTCCCGTCACGGATACGGGTGGGCTCGACGGCGGCCATGGCCATTGAGTCCGTTGGGCCCACCCGAAGCCTGGCCAAGGATTAGGCTCGCGCCATGCCTCCAGCACCGCGCAAGCCCCGCGTTCGCAGTTACGACCCCGCAAAGGTGCGGGCCGCCCTGGAAGGGCAGGTCCGGGCCGTACGGGACGTCGTCGACACGGTGTGCGCGGAGCCGGACGCGCGGGCGCTGCTCGCCACGCGCACCCGGCTGGGGGAGTGGACGGTCAGGGAGCTGATCGTCCACCTGGTCGGCGTGTTGGAGCTGTTGCCGCACCGTCTCGCGGAGCCGGGGCGGCTGCCCGCACGGGCGGAGGCCGGGCTTCTCGACTACGTGGCGGGCCTCGCCTCGAGGGCATCCGCGGTCGCGGACGACACGGCGGCGGGAGCCGCGGAGTTCGCCGAAGCGGATCCCAAGTCCGTGGCGGACAGGTTCGATCAGGCCGCCGGGAAGCTGCTCGGCGCCCTCGCCGAAGCCGACTCCGCCGCGCTGGTCCCGACGTCCTTCGGGGCCATGACGGTGGCCGATTTCATGGTGACCCGACTGGTGGAAACCGTGGTGCACGGCGATGACTTGGCGGATGCCACGGGCGTCGCCGTCCGCCACGACCGGCAGGCCCTCGCGGCCGTCACCCGGCTGCTCGCCGACGCCCTCGCGGCCAAGGCCCCCGGCGGCTCCGTGGAGGTCCGCATTCCGCCGTTCGCGGTGGTCCAGTGCGTGGCCGGACCCAAGCACACCCGCGGTACGCCGCCCAATGTCGTGGAGACCGATCCGCTCACCTGGATCCGCCTGGCCACGGGCCGTGCGGACTGGTCCACGGCCCTGGCGGACGCCGCCGTGACGGCCAGTGGCGAGCGCGCCGACATTTCCGGGCAACTTCCTCTGCTCACCTGAGCGAACGGTTTGCCCGCTCACCTGAGCGAACAGTAATTCGGCGGCCCTTTGCGCGGGTTTTCCATGCCACGAATAGGTGATTCACCGTGGCCGCCGAGTTGCTGTCCGTGGAGTGTGCCAATCGCCACTCTTCCCCGGTTCGGATGAACCTCATCCCTGCCATAGACTCAAGGTGTGCCTCGTGGTGACGGACGACTCAACCACGACCTGCTTCCCGGCGAAAAGGGCCCCCAGGACGCTTGTGGCGTCTTCGGTGTCTGGGCTCCGGGTGAAGAGGTCGCCAAACTCACCTATTTCGGGCTGTATGCGCTGCAGCACCGTGGACAGGAGTCCGCGGGCATCGCGGTGAGCAACGGCTCCCAGATCCTCGTTTTCAAGGACATGGGACTGGTTTCCCAGGTCTTCGACGAAACTTCCCTCGGTTCCCTTACGGGCCATATCGCGGTCGGCCACGCCCGCTACTCCACCACCGGAGCCTCGGTGTGGGAGAACGCGCAGCCGACCTTCAGGGCGACGGCCAACGGCTCCATCGCCCTGGGCCACAACGGGAACCTGGTCAACACCGCCGAGCTGGCCGAGATGGTCGCCGCGCTCCCCCGGGAGAACGGCCGTGCCAACCAGGTCGCGGCGACCAACGACACGGACCTGGTCACGGCCCTGCTGGCCGGCCAGACCGACGACGACGGCAAGCCGCTGACGATCGAGGAAGCCGCCACCAAGGTGCTCCCGAACGTCAAGGGCGCCTTCTCGCTCGTCTTCATGGACGAACACACGCTGTACACCGCCCGTGACCCGCAGGGCATCCGCCCGCTGGTGCTGGGCCGGCTGGAGCGCGGCTGGGTGGTGGCCTCCGAGACGGCCGCCCTGGACATCTGCGGCGCGACCTTCGTCCGCGAGGTCGAGCCCGGCGAGCTCGTCGCCATCGACGAGAACGGCGTCCGCAGCAGCCGCTTCGCCGAGGCCCGCCCCAAGGGCTGTGTCTTCGAGTACGTCTACCTCGCGCGCCCCGACACCGACATCGCGGGCCGCAACGTCTACCTCTCCCGCGTGGAGATGGGCCGCCGGCTCGCCGCCGAGGCCCCGGTGGAGGCGGACCTGGTGATACCGACACCGGAGTCCGGCATCCCGGCCGCGGTCGGCTACGCGGAGGCCAGCGGCATTCCGTACGGCACGGGCCTGGTCAAGAACTCCTACGTCGGCCGGACCTTCATCCAGCCCAGCCAGACCATCCGCCAGCTCGGCATCCGGCTCAAGCTCAACCCGCTCAAGGAAGTCATCCGCGGCAAGCGCCTGGTGGTCGTCGACGACTCCATCGTCCGCGGCAACACCCAGCGCGCCCTGGTGAAGATGCTGCGCGAGGCCGGGGCCGCCGAGGTCCACGTGCGGATCTCGTCGCCGCCGGTGAAGTGGCCGTGCTTCTTCGGCATCGACTTCGCCACCCGGGCCGAGCTGATCGCCAACGGCATGTCGGTCGAGGAGATCGGCAGGTCGCTGGGCGCGGACTCGCTGGCGTACATCTCCCTCGAAGGCATGGTCGAGGCGACCACCATCGCCAAGCCGAACCTGTGCCGCGCCTGCTTCGACGGCGAGTACCCGATGGAGCTGCCCGACCCCGAGCTGCTGGGCAAGCAGCTGCTGGAGACCGAGCTGGCCGGTGGCACGGACGCCGCCGACGCGCTCCGTCGCCCGTAACGCCTCCGTAGTACCGAACGACACGAAAGATCTCAAACTGATGTCTGAGACCACTGGTGCCAGCTACGCAAGCGCGGGCGTCGACATCGAGGCCGGCGACCGCGCCGTCGAGCTGATGAAGCAATGGGTGAAGAAGGCCACCCGCCCCGAGGCCGTCGGCGGCCTCGGCGGCTTCGCCGGCCTCTTCGACGCCAGTGCCCTCAAGCGGTACGAGCGCCCCCTCCTGGCCTCCGCCACCGACGGCGTCGGTACGAAGGTCGACATCGCCCGCCGCATGGGCGTCTACGACACCATCGGCCACGACCTGGTCGGCATGGTCGTGGACGACCTGGTCGTCTGCGGCGCCGAGCCGCTGTTCATGACCGACTACATCTGCGTCGGCAAGGTCTACCCCGAGCGCGTCGCCGCGATCGTCAAGGGCATCGCCGAGGGCTGTGTCCTCGCGGGCTGCGCGCTGGTCGGCGGCGAGACCGCCGAGCACCCTGGGCTGCTCGGCGCGGACGAGTTCGACGTGGCCGGCGCCGGTACGGGCGTGGTCGAGGCGGACCGGCTGCTGGGCGCGGATCGTATCCGTACGGGTGACGCCGTCATCGCGATGGCCTCGTCCGGACTTCACTCGAACGGGTACTCACTGGTCCGCCATGTGCTCTTCGAGCGGGCCGGCTGGGAGCTGGACCGAGAGGTTCCGGAGTTCGGCCGCACGCTCGGCGAGGAGCTCCTGGAGCCCACGAAGATCTACTCGCTGGACTGCCTGGCCCTCACCCGTACGGCGGAGGTGCACGCCTTCTCGCACATCACCGGCGGCGGGCTCGCCAACAACCTGGCCCGGGTCGTCCCGGACCACCTCCACGCGAGCGTGGACCGCTCGACGTGGGCGCCCGGCGCGGTCTTCGACCTGGTCGGCCAGGTCGGCTCGGTCGAGCGCCACGAGCTGGAGAAGACCCTGAACATGGGCGTCGGCATGATCGCCGTCGTGCCCCAGGAGTCGGTCGACGTGGCGCTGGCGACCTTCGCGGACCGGGGTGTGGAGGCCTGGGTGGCCGGTGAGGTCACCGAGCGCGGCGACCGCGCGGAGGCCGTGACCCTGACCGGTGACTACAGCAGCTGACCTGCGCAAAGAGACTGCCCGGAGCGATCGGCTCCGGGCAGTCTCCAGGCAGCACAGAACCCGGTCCGGGGCGATGCCCCGAACCGGGTCGGTGAAAAGCTATGGCGTCAAGCGCGGCGACGGTAGGAAGACTGGGGCTGCTCGGACGACTGCTCGTCCTCGTCCTCGTCGTCGTTGTAACGACTCGCGTACTGAGCGTACGGGTCGTCGTCCAGCTCATCGTCCTTTTCGAGCGGCTCGCTGTTCGGCGGCTGCTTCGTCGGCGATGCGCCCAGCTCATTGGCCAGACGTGAGAGGTCGGTCCCGCCGCTGTTGTACTTCAGCTGGCGGGCGACCTTTGTCTGCTTGGCCTTGGCCCGGCCGCGCCCCATGGCTCGACCCCCTCATTGACGGGGCTCGACGGCCCCAGAGTCTTGACACGCGTTCACGTTCATGAGTCAGAGCGGACCCCTGTGAAGGTGTCCGGCCTGTAGAGCTTCAACGGTACCTGCTTCCGCGGCCATACGGTACGTCGCCCGCATGACGTGCCACGCAGCAGAACCGACGAGGAGCCCTGTACTCGCTGGTCAGCTGCGATTTTAACGTGTCCTGGGCGCCGACCCGCCGAGGGGTGGTGAGAGATCTCTCGTTCACCACCTCCCGGTGGCGCTTCTGTGGGGATCCGCCGGGCCCCGCGCCGCCACCCGGCCGGGCGACACGCATCACCCGGCCGGGTGAAAGGGGTGCGGAGCGTGACGGGACCCGCCGCCCGACTACCGGCTCGCGACGATCGCGGCCCGTGCCTCGGCCATGCGCTGCTCGGCGAGCCGGTCGGCCGCCGCGGCCGGCGGGATGCCGTCCGCCTTCGCCCGGTCGAATATCGCCAAGGTCGTGTCGAAGATCTTCGTCGCCTGGGCCTTCGCCCGGTCGAAGTCGAAACCGTGCAGCTCATCGGCGACCTGGATCACCCCACCGGCGTTCACCACATAGTCCGGGGCGTAGAGGATGCCGCGGTCGGCCAGGTCCTTCTCCACGCCCGGGTGGGCGAGCTGGTTGTTGGCCGCGCCGCAGACCACGGTCGCGGTGAGCGCGGCCACCGACGCGTCGTTCAGGGCGCCGCCGAGGGCGCAGGGGGCGTAGACGTCGAGCGGGGTGCGGATGAGCACCTCGGCGTCGGTCACGGCGGTGACCCGCGGGTGGCGGGCGACGATCCGCTCGACCGGCTCGGCCCGGACGTCGGTGATCACGACCTCCGCGCCGTCCTCGACGAGATGGTCCACCAGGTGGTGGCCGACCTTGCCGACGCCCGCGACGCCGACCCGGCGGCCGCGCAGCGTCGGCTCGCCCCACTGGGTCTGCGCGGCCGCCCGCATGCCCTGGAAGACGCCGAAGGCGGTGAGCACCGAGGAGTCGCCGGCGCCGCCGTGCTCGGGCGAGCGGCCCGTGGTCCAGTGGTTCTCGCGGGCGACGACGTCCATGTCCTGTACGTACGTGCCGACGTCGCACGCGGTGACGTAGCGCCCGCCGAGAGAGGCGACGAACCGGCCGTACGCGAGCAGCAGTTGTTCGGTCTTGATCAGATCGGGGTCGCCGATGATCACAGCTTTTCCGCCGCCGTGGTCGAGTCCCGCCAGGGCGTTCTTGTACGACATGCCGCGCGAGAGGTTCAGCGCGTCCCGCACCGCCTCCTCGTCGGAGGCGTAGGGGTAGAACCGGGTGCCGCCGAGGGCCGGGCCCAGGGCGGTGGAATGGATGGCGATGACGGCCTTGAGGCCGCTCTCCTGGTCCTGGCAGAGCACGACCTGCTCGTGGCCGCCCTGGTCCGATCGGAACAGGGTGTGCAGCACGCCGCCGTCGGCGTCGGAGGTGGGACGTACGTCAGTCACGGTGGTGACTCCATATGTCGCGGAGGTCGCCCTCCGAGGGGTGGTGGAGGGCCGGTTGCCCAAGAGGGTAAGACCTGCCGTCCCGCCGTATCCGTCCCGTGCCGAGGATCACTCTCCCGGGCTCCGGCGCCATGGGACGATTCGGTCAGTATGGGGAGGGGCGCCCGCAACTCCCTGGGGGTGACCTACGGCTTGAGGGAGCGAGCGTGGGCGTGGCGTCATCGGTGACCGTCCCGTACGCGGCGTACCTACGGGTCTACGAGCCGCTGGGCGCCTTCCCCGAGCCGGAACGCTCGCACTGGGCCCGCTACGCGCGCCGACCGGTGCTGCCCGGCGCCCAGGACGAGCTGCGCCGGTCGCTGGCCGACCTGCTGCCCACCCCGCCCGTGCCGGTGCCGGTGCACGAGAGCGGCGACGCCTTCGTCGCGGTCGTGGACGGCGTCGTGTGCGTCTGTCCGTGGCGGACGAGGCTGCGGGGCTGGCTGGCGCTGGAGGAGCTGACCGAGCGGTTCCCGGCGCCCGTCCTGGACGCGGTGCTGCCGCCCGTCGTACGCCGCCAGGCGCAGGCGGACCACGAGCGCTGGGCGGAGCGCAACCCCGACGCCCGGCCGTGGATCCGGACGGCCACCTGGCAGGTGCCGCTGCGCTGGTTCGTGCTCTTCTGCGACGAGGAGCGCGAGCACGGCAAGGGCGAGCCCGGGGCGGACGGGGCGGAGGGGCCGCTGCTGCGCTACCGCACGCCCATGGTCCAGGCCCGGCGGCGGGTGGCGCGGGGGCTGCGCACGCTGCGGGACGCGATCGAGGAGGGACCGCTCATCGACGGGCTGGTCGATGTGGGGCGATGGCTGGAAGAGTTTCATCCGCGCTCCCTGGTGGAGCTCGACTACGGCGGACTTGTGCATATGGTTCCCGAGGCACAGCTGGCCGAGGATCACTCCGCCGCCGACACGGCGGAGGGGCTGGCGGCGCTGCGGGCGGGAGACGGAGTGCGGGCCGGTGAGGCGTACGAGCGGCTGACGGAGCGTTGGAGGACGGTCCGCGACCGTCAGTTCGCGAACTGACCCGGCGGTGCCGGCCGGCCGTGAGGGCGGGTCAGGGACCTAGGTCCCGATCCGGGCTATTAGCGGCAACCGTGATCTAACGCACTTACGTAAGGTCTTGCGCCGATCGCCCACCCTCGTGGCAAAATAGGACAAGGAGTCCAGGAAGGACTCCTTCCGTCCAAGTAAGGGCGGATAGATCGGTATTGCACTCCTTGACGGGTCTGGGGACCCCTGATCCCGCTGTGACTGATCGTCACGGTGGCGTGACTGTCCGCTATGGCATGGTCCATCGGCTTCCGTCGAGGTTGAACACCTGAGAGGGCAATTCCATCGGTTTGGCCGACGTGGCTGGACAGATGGTGTAGTTGTAGTGCCGAGGACAAGCCGTTCGTCCTATAACCGACTCGGCCCGCGTCCGCCATTTCGGGCAACGCGGGTCAAGGTGCAGAATTTAGAGGAAAGAACCGACGTGATGGTTCGGTTCTCCCGAGGAGGCCGCTCATGACCGCTCGCACCCCTGATGCCGAGCCGCTGCTGACCCCGGCTGAGGTTGCCACGATGTTCCGCGTGGACCCGAAGACGGTCACCCGCTGGGCCAAGGCTGGCAAGCTCACGTCCATCCGCACGCTCGGAGGACACCGCCGATACCGCGAAGCGGAGGTCCGTGCACTGCTGGCGGGCATTCCGCAGCAGCGTAGCGAGGCCTGAACAACTGAATCACCGGGTGATTCCGGGGCCCCCAACCCGGCTGACGCCCGTTTGAGCTCCATCTGAAGCTCCACAAGCACCAAACGACGGGATGCCTGCCCCAACAGCATCCGTGCCCACCGACTTGGGCTGGTCGTCGATCGCGCTGGACTCCGCCGGGTCCAGCGCGATCTTTTTATGCCCGGACGCGGGCGATGCGCCCCGCGTACGCCGTCATCCCACCGCTCGCCCCCTGCCTCCGGGTGGTCCGGCCGGCGCCGGGGCGCGGTCTCGAGGTAGGTGCAATTGCACATATTAAATTGACCGGGTGTAGGAGGGGGGTAAGTTGCCTCACTCCCGGAACTCTTTCGGTGACACCCGTCACAGCATCACGCGCTTGTCCCTCATCGACCCACTGGGGTAAAGAACTTGTGCGCACCGGCGTGGCGCGGGCCCCGGCGGCCGGACGTCAGCCGGGAGGCCGTTTCGCCCGTCACCGGGAAGAGGGACTTTCCTCCGGCGCCTCCACGGCCTCCTGAGGGCCCTGTGGATCGCTCCCGGCCTCCTGGGCGAGCCGCAGCAGCCGATGGCAGACGGGGCAGTGTCTGGTCAGGTGGCGATAGCCGACGGCGGCGGAGAGGTGAGCACGCAGCAGCGCCCGGGTCTCATGCCGGATGCTCTCGGTCCGCTTCCCGGTCCGCGTGGTCGTCATAGGGCGCAGCACCTCCCACTGACTGGGTACCCCTGGCACGTGTCGCAGTCAAGGACGAACGCACGAAGGCCCGGATCCAAGACTGGATCCGGGCCTTCAACTCATGCGGTCCTGACGGGATTTGAACCCGCGGCCTCCACCTTGACAGGGTGGCGAGCACTCCAAACTGCTCCACAGGACCTTGCTTCGCTTTCCCACTCCGTGGGGCTGCGAAACAAGACTCTACAGCAGGTCAGGGGGTGCGGTCGAACCACATCGAGGAGACGTGGGGCACAGTCCCCCGCCCGGCCGCGATCAGGGCGCCAACTGGTCGATGGCCTTCACGATCCGCTTGTCGGAGACCGGATAGGCGGTCCCGAGCGCGTGCGCGAAGTAGCTCACCCGCAGCTCCTCGATCATCCAGCGGATGTCGCGGGCCTCCTGCGGCACCGGACGCCCCCGCGGGAACTGCTCCAGCAGCCACGCGTACTCGTCCCGCATCTCCTTCACCTTGGCCATCCGGGCCCGGTCCCGGTCGGCGTTGGTCGGCAGCTGCGTCAGGCGCCGGTCGACGGCCACCAGATAGCGCAGGAGGTCCTGCAGGCGACGGACGCCGTGGTCCGTCACGAAGCCCGGCCTGATCAGCTCGGCCAGCTGCTCCTTGACGTCCGTGAGGGAGGGCACCAGCACCAGGCTGGTGGTGTCCTTCAGCCGGCGCTCGCAGGCCTGCCAGGCCGCCAGCACCTCCTGCACCTTGCGGATCGTGTCGAGCGTCGCGTCGACGATGTCGGCCCGCACGGCGTCGAAGAGCTTGCGGAAGGACTCCTCGTCCCACGCCGGCCCGCCGTGGGCCGCCATGAGCTTGTCCGCCGCACCCGAGACGCAGTCGTCGAACAGGGCCTGGATCGAGCCGTGCGGATTCCGCGACAGGGCGAGCTTCTGCTGGTTGCCGAGCTTGCCCTGGGCGAATTTCGCGGGGTTCGAGGGCAGGTTGAGCAGGATCAGGCGGCGGGTGCCGCGCCACATCGCCTCGCGCTGCTCCGGCTCGGTGTCGAAGAGCCGTACGGCCACCGAGGCGCCCTCGTCGACGAGCGCCGGGTACGCCTTGACGGGCTGGCCCGCGCGGCGGGTCTCGAAGGTCCGCGGCAGCGTGCCGATCGTCCACCGGGTCAGGCCCGAGCGCTGCTCGGGACCCGCGCCCCCGGTGGACTCGGCCGCCTTCTCGAAGGCCTTGGTGATCGCCGCCTGCGTCTTCGGCTTGAGCCGCAGGCGCAGCGCCTCCAGGTCCTTGTCCTCGGCGATCTTGCGCTTGCGCTCGTCGACCACCCGGAAAGTGATCTTCAGATGGTCCGGCACCTTGGCGAGGTCGAAGTCCTCCGCCTCCATGCGCACGGCCGTCATCCGGTGCAGCCCACGGGCCAGCGCGGCCGTCAGCGGCTCCTGGAGGGGGAGGGCTTCTGCCGAGAGGCCGCCGAGGAACCGCTGGGCGAAGTTCGGCGCCGGCACGCAGTTGCGCCGGATCGGCTTCGGCAGCGAACGGATCAGCTCCGTCACCAGGTCCTCGCGCAGCCCCGGGATCTGCCAGTCGAAGCCCTCGGCCGAGACCTGGTTGAGGACCTGCAGCGGAATGTGCACGGTCACACCGTCCGCGTCCGCCCCCGGCTCGAACTGATATGTCACCTTGAACTTCAGCCGGCCCTGCCGCCAGGAGTCCGGGTAGTCGTCCTTGGTGACCGCCTCGGCGTTCTCGTTGATGAGCATGGAGTGCTCGAAATTGAGCAACTCCGGCTCGTCGCGCCGCTTGTGCTTCCACCAGGAGTCGAAGTGCGCACCGGAGACGACGTGCTCGGGCAGCCGCTGGTCGTAGAAGTCGAAGAGCGTCTCGTCGTCCACGAGGATGTCGCGACGGCGTGCGCGGTGCTCCAACTCCTCGACCTCGCCGAGGAGTTTGCGGTTGTCGTGGAAGAACTGGTGGTGCGTGCGCCAGTCGCCCTCCACCAGGGCGTTGCGGATGAACAGCTCACGGCTGGTCTCCGGGTCGATCCGCCCGTAATTGATCTTCCGCTGCGTGACGATCGGCACGCCGTAGAGTGTCACCCGCTCGTACGCCATCACCGCGGCCTGCTTCTGCTCCCAGTGCGGCTCGCTGTACGTGCGCTTGACCAGGTGCTGCGCGAGCGGCTCGATCCACTCCGGCTCGATCTTCGCGTTGACCCGCGCCCAGAGGCGGGAGGTCTCCACCAGCTCCGCCGACATCACCCAGCGCGGCGGCTTCTTGAAGAGCGCCGAACCGGGGAAGACCGCGAACTTGGCGCTGCGGGCACCGACGTACTCGTTGTTCTTCTCGGTGTCCTTCAGCCCGATGTGGGACAGCAGCCCCGCCAGCAGCGACTGGTGCACGCGCTCGGGCGCGGCCTCCTCCTCGGCGAGGTGGATCTCCATGCCCTTGGCGACCGTGCGCAGCTGGTAGTAGATGTCCTGCCACTCGCGTATGCGCAGATAGTTCAGGTACTCCGACTTGCACATGCGGCGGAAGGCGGAGGACGACAGCGTCTTCTGCTGCTCGCGTACGTACCGCCACAGGTTCAGGAAGGCGAGGAAGTCGCTCGTCTCGTCCTTGAACCGGGCGTGCTGCTGATCGGCCTGCGCCTGCTTCTCCGACGGCCGCTCGCGCGGGTCCTGGATCGACAGCGCCGCCGCGATGACCATGACCTCGCGGGCACAGCCGTTGCGGTCGGCCTCCAGGACCATGCGGGCCAGCCGCGGGTCCACGGGGAGCTGCGAGAGCTTGCGGCCCAGCGGGGTGAGCCGTTTCTTCAGGTCCTTCTGCTGCGGGTCGATCGCCCCGAGCTCCTGCAGCAGATCGACGCCGTCCTTGATGTTGCGCCGGTCCGGCGGGTCGATGAACGGGAACTTCTCGATGTCCCCGAGGCCGGCCGCGGTCATCTGCAGGATGACGGAGGCCAGGTTCGTCCGCAGGATCTCCGCGTCCGTGAACTCGGGGCGGGCGAGGAAGTCGTCCTCCGAGTACAGCCGGATGCAGACGCCGTCGCTCGTACGGCCGCAGCGGCCCTTGCGCTGATTGGCGCTGGCCTGCGAGACCGGCTCGATCGGCAGCCGCTGCACCTTGGTGCGGTGGCTGTAGCGGGAGATCCGGGCGAAGCCGGGGTCGATGACGTACTTGATGCCGGGGACGGTCAGCGATGTCTCGGCGACGTTCGTCGCCAGGACGACGCGTCGGCCGGTGTGCCGCTGGAAGACGCGGTGCTGCTCGGCGTGGGACAGCCGCGCGTACAGCGGAAGGATCTCGGTGCTGTGTCCGATAGCGCCTCCGGCGCGGGGGAGCTTCTTCTCGAGCGCGTCCGCCGTGTCCCGGATCTCCCGCTCGCCCGAGAGGAAGACCAGGATGTCGCCGGGCCCCTCCTTCTGCAGCTCCTCCACCGCGTCACAGATCGCGGTGACCTGGTCGCGGTCCGCGTCGCCCGAGTCCTCCTCGAGCAGCGGCCGGTAGCGGACCTCGACCGGGTACGTACGGCCGGAGACCTCGACGATGGGCGCGTCGCCGAAGTGGCGGGAGAAGCGCTCGGGGTCGATCGTCGCGGAGGTGATCACGACCTTGAGGTCGGGGCGACGGGGCAGCAGCTGCGCGAGATAGCCGAGCAGGAAGTCGATGTTGAGGCTGCGCTCGTGCGCCTCGTCGATGATGATCGTGTCGTACTGGCGCAGCTCGCGGTCCGTCTGGATCTCGGCGAGCAGGATGCCGTCCGTCATCAGCTTGACCATGGTCGAGGGGCCGACCTGGTCGGTGAAGCGGACCTTCCAGCCGACCGCCTCGCCCAGCGGCGTCCGCAGCTCCTCGGCGACCCGCTCCGCGACCGTGCGGGCGGCGATCCGGCGGGGCTGGGTGTGCGCGATCAGGCCCTTGACCCCGCGGCCGAGCTCCAGACAGATCTTGGGGATCTGGGTGGTCTTGCCGGAGCCCGTCTCACCCGCGACGATCACGACCTGGTGGTCGCGTATCGCCTCCAGGATCACGTCCTTCTTCTGGCTGACGGGCAGCTGCTCGGGGTAGTCGACGGCCGGCACCGCGGCCCGGCGGGCGGCCACGCGGAGCTCGGCCGAGCCGACCTCCGTCGCGATCTCGGTGAGGACGGCCGTGTGGGCCTCGGGCTTGCGGATGCGGCGCGCCCCGTCGAGCCGGCGGCCCAGCCGCTGCGCGTCGCGCAGCATCAGCTCGGGCAGGCGGGCGGCGAGGTCGGCGAACGTGGCGGGGGCAGGCTGCGTAGACATACGAAGTCCAGGATCGCACCAGCCGCCGCGAAGCGGCGAACGCATTTCGCTGGGGAAAGCACTGAGCCCCTCACCGATGGTGAGGGGCTCACTGTGGCTGGGGCCGGGGTCGAACCGGCGACCTTCCGCTTTTCAGGCGGACGCTCGTACCAACTGAGCTACCCAGCCACGCGATCATCCGAGGATGACCACAGCGGTCCTGACGGGATTTGAACCCGCGGCCTCCACCTTGACAGGGTGGCGAGCACTCCAAACTGCTCCACAGGACCATGCTATGTGCGAGCACTAGTCTCGCACACGGTACAGCGTGCCCCCAACGGGATTCGAACCCGTGCTACCGCCTTGAAAGGGCGGCGTCCTGGGCCACTAGACGATGAGGGCTGATGGCCCACCTGGGCGCTTCGCAGCGCCTCGGGGACGTGAGAAGCATATGGGATGCAGGGACCTAACGCCAAAACGGTTTGCCGAGCGCTTTCCGGGAGGGGTCCGCAGACGGCCCCGGTACGGCTCCGGCGTGGCGCCGGGAGTGGTGTCGGGAGCGGCGCCCCATGCCCCCGGCGGGCTTCGTGGCGGACAATGGCCGGGTGCTGGAGATGACGCGCGAGGAGTTCGAGGAACTGGTCGCCGAGGGGCTGGACCGGATCCCCCCGGAGCTGACACGGCTGATGGACAACGTCGCCGTGTTCGTGGAGGACGAGCCCGATGCCAAGGACCCGGAGCTGCTCGGGCTGTACGAGGGCACGCCGCTGACCGAGCGCGGCGAGTGGTACGCCGGGGTGCTGCCGGACCGGATCACGATCTACCGCGGACCGACGCTGCGGATGTGCGAGTCGCGCGAAGAGGTCGTGGCGGAGGTGGAGGTGACGGTCGTTCACGAGGTCGCCCACCACTTCGGCATCGACGACGAGCGGCTGCACGCGCTGGGCTACGGGTGAGCGGACGCCCCGGGGTCGCGGCGCGATCGGCGGGGACCGGACAGGACCGGTCGTGAGGCGGGCGGGACCGGTGCAGGGCTACGGATGATCGATGGCTGACGCCCGGGCGCCCGGCGTGTCCTGCGCGGTGCGGTGCCAGTTGGGCAGGGGGCCTGTCCCCCTGTACCCGAAGGCGGTCCGTCCCATGCGCGCATTGTCAGCGCACGCAGCAACGTTCACCCGAATCGCGGCCGTGGCCGTCGCGACCCTGACCCTGGGCGGGTGCATGAGCGTGAGCGACCCGGGACGCCCCGCCCCGGCGGGGTCGGGCAAGCAGCGCGAGACGGGCACGCAGCCGGACGGCGGCCTGCGGCTCCCGGGCGGCCGCCCGGGGCACGCGGACGCGAAGTCGGGCAAGGGCGGGGCCAGCGGCAGCCCGGCCGCCAAGGGCGGCAGGTCCGAATCGGCGTCGGCCTCGCCCTCGACCGCGCCGGGCGCCTCGCCCCCGGCAGGGCGGCCGGGCAAGCCCGGCGCCCAGCCGAAGCCGCCGGCCGGTGGCCCGGGCACCTCCCCGGCGCCGGGCAAGCCGCCGGCGCCCTCGCAGCCGCCCACCCAGGCACCCCCCACCCAGCCGCCTCCCACGCCCCCCTCCCAGCCCCCCGGCCCCACCTCGCCGTCGACGCCGCAGCCCGGCCCCTCCTAGGCGCGGCAAGGGTTCCGGGGCCGTTCCGCAGGGGGCATCGAGGCAGGTCGGCAGGGGGCGCGTGCGGGATGTGGCGTAGGCCATCCGGGCGCCAGCTTGCGCTGCCGGGCGGTGGGTGCGTATGGTGGTAGATCGTTTGATCCCATTTGCCCGGCGCCTGACAGAAGCGCGCCGTGTGGCGCGTTCCTTACCTTGCCGTGGCTGACCGCATCGAGGCGGTCATTTGTGAAGCCGACACGGAGCTTGGGCGCGTGCCGAAACTCCGGAAGGTTTCGCATTTCGCATGTCCATTTCCACTGACACCACCACCATGCCCGAGGCCGTCGAGACGGTCGTCGAGACCGCTGACGCCGTCGAGGCCGTCGACACCGCTGCCGTCGAGGCCGAGCCGAAGATCACCTTCGCCGACCTCGGTCTGGACGACTCGATCGTCCGCAAGCTCGCGCAGAACGGCGTCACCACGCCCTTCCCGATCCAGGCCGCGACCATCCCGGACGCCCTGGCCGGCAAGGACATCCTCGGCCGTGGCCGCACCGGCTCCGGCAAGACCCTCTCCTTCGGTCTGCCGCTGCTGTCGACGCTGGCCGGCGGTCACACCGAGAAGAAGCGCCCCCGCGGCCTGATCCTCACCCCGACCCGCGAGCTGGCGATGCAGGTCGCCGACGCCCTCCAGCCCTACGGCGACGTCCTCGGCCTGAAGATGAAGGTCGTCTGCGGCGGTACGTCCATGGGCAACCAGATCTACGCCCTCGAGCGCGGCGTCGACATCCTCGTCGCCACCCCGGGCCGTCTGCGCGACATCCTCAACCGCGGCGCCGCCTCCCTCGACAAGGTCCAGGTCACCGTCCTCGACGAGGCCGACCAGATGGCCGACATGGGCTTCCTGCCCGAGGTCACCGAGATCCTCGACCAGGTTCCGGCCGGCGGCCAGCGCCTGCTGTTCTCCGCCACGCTGGAGAACGAGATCGACACCCTCGTCAAGCGCTACCTGGTCAG
Organism: Streptomyces sp. NPDC021096; assembly: GCF_040641275.1. Classification (NCBI taxonomy): domain Bacteria; kingdom Bacillati; phylum Actinomycetota; class Actinomycetes; order Kitasatosporales; family Streptomycetaceae; genus Streptomyces; species Streptomyces sp. NPDC021096. The sequence continues at coordinate 95,658 of NZ_JBFADG010000015.1, forward strand.
CCCGGTCACGCACGAGGTCGACGCGGCGCAGGGCGCGGTCACCACCATGACCCACCACGTCCTCGTCGTGAAGCCGAAGGACAAGGCGCCGGTCACGGCCGCCATCGCCGCCCGCAAGGGCCGCACGATCATCTTCGTCCGCACCCAGATGGGCGCCGACCGCGTCGCCGAGCAGCTGCTCGACTCCGGTGTGCGCGCGGACGCGCTGCACGGCGGCATGACCCAGGGCGCCCGTACCCGCGTCCTGGAGGACTTCAAGGCCGGTTACGTCAACTGCCTGGTCGCCACCGACGTCGCCGCCCGCGGCATCCACGTCGACGGCATCGACCTGGTCCTGAACGTCGACCCCGCGGGCGACCACAAGGACTACCTGCACCGCTCCGGCCGTACGGCCCGCGCCGGCCAGTCCGGCACGGTCGTCTCCCTGGCTCTGCCGCACCAGCGCAAGCAGATCTTCCGCCTGATGGAGGACGCGGGCGTCGACGCCTCGCGCCACATCGTCGGCGGTGCCGGCGCCTTCGACGAGGACGTCGCCAAGATCACGGGTGCCCGTTCCCTGACCGAGGTCCAGGCCGACTCGGCGGCCAACGCCGCCAAGCAGGCCGAGCGCGAGCTCCAGGACCTCAACCGCCAGCTGGAGCGCGTCCAGCGTCGCGCCACCGAGCTGCGCGAGGAGGCCGACCGCCTCCTGGCGCGTGCCGCCCGCGAGCGCGGCGAGGACCCGGAGGCCGCGGTCGCCGCTGCCGCCGAGGCCGCCGCTGCCGAGGCCGCCGAGACCGCCAAGGCGGAGGAGGCGCCCGTCGCCTCCGTGCCGGCCCAGTCCGCGCCCGCCTACGAGCAGCGCCGTGACGAGCGGGGCAACTACAGCCCGCGTCGTGACGACCGCTCCGGCGGCTTCCGTCGCGACGACCGCCGTGACGACCGCGGTGGCGACCGTGGCGGCTTCCGCCGTGACGACCGCCCGCAGGGTGGCGGCTTCCGCCGCGACGACCGCCCCTCCGGTGGTTTCCGTCGTGACGACCGCCGTGACGACCGTCGTGACGACCGCGGTGGCTTCCGCCGTGACGACCGCCCGCAGGGTGGCTTCCGTCGTGACGACCGTCGTGACGACCGCCCGCAGGGTGGCGGCTTCCGCCGTGACGACCGTCGCGACGACCGCGCCGGTGGCTTCCGTCGTGACGACCGTCCCTCCGGTGGCTTCCGCCGCGATGACCGCCCGTCCGGTGGCTTCCGTCGTGACGACCGCCCGCAGGGTGGCGGCTTCCGCCGCGACGACCGCCCCTCCGGTGGTTTCCGTCGTGACGACCGCCCGTCGACCGGTGGCGGCTTCCGCTCCGGCGGCAGCGACCGTCCGTTCAACCGCGACCGCCGCGACGACCGCCCCTCCACCGGTGGCTACCGCTCCGGCGGCGACCGTCCGGCCGGCCGTCGTGACGACCACCGCGGTGGCACCGGCACCGGCTCGTTCGGCCGCCGCGACGACAAGCCGCGCTGGAAGCGCAACGGCTGATCAGCCCAGCTGAACTGAGGGCCCGTACGACACGACAGTGTCGTACGGGCCCTCGCCCGTTGGTGCCCGGCGCGACGGAGAGCCATAACGACTCGGGCTCCGGGGCCCGTCCGGGCTATGCTGCGGTGTGCGGGCCGTTAGCTCAATTGGCAGAGCAGTGGACTTTTAATCCATTGGTTGTGGGTTCGAGTCCCACACGGCCTACCGCGAAGCGGGTCGGGCGACGCCTGTGACCCGCGCACCTCCGCCCCGACCGGGAACCCCGGCCGGGGCGGAGTCATGTCCGGCAGGACCCGACGCGACGGCAGGCCCAACTCCCGCATCGACCGGTCGCTTTCGCGTCGCCGAATCCCGGGACAGTCATCCGGATAGGTGAACGCGGCTCGCGTACGCACCGGGGCTTCGGATAAAGGCCGCCGGTCCACTCACTGAGACGGCCGGCGAACACCGCGACACGTGCGGGTGGCGCGCGGCCGGCGTTGCTCCGCATTCGTGCCGGTTCGCCGGGGATGGGCCGCGGGGGCGGCCCTAGGGTGCGGCACCCCGGAACCGGATTTGCCGGAGGTACGTCGCCATGAGGCATATTCGGCTGCTGCGCTGCAGGCCGGTGCGGGTGCTGTGGCTGTCGATGACGCTGTCCGTGCTGGGCGACCGGCTGTACGGGCTCGCCGCGATGTGGGTGGTCTACGCGGCCACCGGATCGTCCGCGCTGATGGGCCTGGTGGCCGCCGTCGAGGCGCTGCCGTACATCGTGCTCGGGGGCGCCCGCTCGCTGATGGCGCGGTTCGCCTGCTGGAGCTCCCTGGCATGGATCGACGCCGGCCGTGCGGCGGTGGCGGTGGGCGTGCCGCTGCTGTGGTCACCGGACCTGACGGGCTTCGCGGCGATGCTGGCGCTCGTCCTGCTGCTCGGTGCGCTCACCGCCCTGTTCGAACCGAACCTCGCCGCCCTGATCCCCCAGCTCGTGGAGCCGGAGGAGGTCGCCCAGGTCAGCTGCCTGTTCGACCTGACCGCGCGGGTCGCGGCCGTGGTCGGCCAGGGGTGCGTCGGCGTGCTGCTGCAGTACATGTCCGAGATCCAGCTGTTCGCCATCGACGGGTTCACCTTCGCGGTCTCCGCCTTCGCCCTGGGATGGCTCGGCCGGCGCACGGCGGCCGGCCGGACGGCCCCGCCGCGGGCGGCCATGGGGCCCGAGGGCGTACGGGGCCGGTCCGTGCTGAGGGCGCACCGGCGCGTCGGCGTCGCCATCGCCGTGCACGGGGTGGCGCTGTTCGCCGCGGCCGTCTCCACCGTCGGCCTGCCGCCCCTGCTGGTCTCCCGCTTCGGCCAGGGCGCCGTCGGCTACGGGCTGGCGCTGGCCGCCACCGGGGCGGGCGGCCTCGCCGGGAACCTGCTGACCGGGCACCTGCCGCGCACCTGGCCGTGGCTGGCCACGTACTGCCTCGCGTGGACGGCGTCCGGGCTGGCGCTGGCCGGGCTGGGCGTCGCGGACTCCATGACGGCCGTCGTCGCGCTGTGCGTGGCCTCCGGGCTGCTCTTCCCCGTCTGCGCGGTGACGCTGCGCACGCACCTGTCCCGGTTCCGCCCGGCCGAGCGGCTGAGGCTCCTGACCGTCGACCAGACCGCGTCCCGTACGGCCGGCACGGCCGGGCTCCTGCTGCTGCCGTACGTGGTGGACGCCGCCCCGGCGGGGTCGTTCGTGGGGGCGGGGGTGCTGCTGTCGGCGCTGTCCCTGACGGGGTGGTGGGCCGGCGGGCGGTCGGGCGAGGGGCCGCCGGCGGTCGTGGAGGCCGCCTGAGCCCATACGTACGCCCCGGCCCGTGCGTACGCCCCGGCCCGTACGGCCCGCTAGGCCACCTGGTTCGTGTCCGCCAGGACGATCTCGCGGATGCAGACGTTCTGCGGCTGCCGGTACACGTACGCGACGGCTTGGGCGACGTCGTCGGCCGTCAGCCCGCCCTCCAGGGAGGCCTCCGCCGCCTGGTAGGCCGCCCGCGTGTCCGGGTCGGTGATGTGCGAGCTGAGCTCGGTCGCCGCGTAGCCGGGGGCGATGACGCTCACGCGCACGCCGTGCGGGGCGGCCTGTTCGCGGATGGCCTCCGTCGCCGCGTGCACCGCGAATTTCGTCGCGCAGTAGATCGCGTTGGGCCCGAAGGTCTTGCGGCCCGCGATCGAACTGACGTTGACGACCGTGCCCCGGCCGCGCTCGGCCATGCCGGGCAGGACGGCGTGGACCCCGTTGAGGACGCCCCGGATGTTGACATCGATCATCCGGTCCCATTCGGCGGGGTCCTGGGTGAGGGGATCGCCGGTGAGCATGACGCCGGCGTTGTTGACGAGCAGGTCCGTGGGCCCGTACTCCGCCTCGGCCCCGGCCACCGCCGCCGCGAAGGCGGCGCGGTCGGTGACGTCGACGGCCCGCGCCATGGCCCCGGGCAGCCCCAGGGCCTCCAGCCGGTCCGTGCGCCGCCCCAGCAGGAGCAGGGGATGACCGTCCTCGGCGAACAGCCGGGCGCACGCGGCGCCGAAACCGGAGCCGGCGCCCGTGATGACGACGAGTCCAAGGGTCATGCCCAGCACGCTAGGCGGGCGCGGGGCCGTGCGCCCGGCGGGCAGGCGTTCGGGGGACCGGCCGGGCGGAGCCCCCGGCCCTGCCGCCAGTTGGTGAAAACCCCGCCCCCCTCCCGTGTTCGCGCCGCTACGGTAAGTGGCGCGGGGTGGGTGCGGCGAAGGTCGGGAGGTCGACGGGCATGGCGAAGACGCGAGCGGGCGGGGGCGAGGGCGAGAGCAGGGGCTGCGGCGAGCCGGGCGGCCCGGCCGGCCGCGAACCGACGCCCGCCGAGCAGGTGGAGGAGCTGCTGAAGCGGGCCCAGAACGGCTTCGAGATCGGCGAGCCGGTCCTGGAGCGGCTGCGCACCGCGCTGATGCACCAGGCCGAGCTCCGCTCGTACCGTCAGCGCAACGACGAGCCGCGCCCCCTGCGCTGCAACACCTACCGGCACATCTTCCTGCTCGCGGACGGCAGCAGCCTGCTGCTGTACGAGCTGGAGCACGACACGGGCGTGCGGGAGGGGTTCCTGTACGAGCTGTACGTGCACGAGAGCGCGCTCGACGCCGCCGAGCGCCGGGTGCACGACCGCATCGGCGGCGGGGGCATCGGCCCCGGCAGCGAGGACGAGGAGCTGCCCGCCTGGCTGGCGGAGGAGCTGCTGCTGGCCATGGGGCCGACGCGGCCCCGGCGGGAGTACGTCGCCGAGGCCTCGCCCGATCACGCCCGCCGGCTGCTGCGGCGCGCGGAGAACGCCGACGGGCCGGGGGAGGTGGTGCGGGAGCTGCTCCAGGGGGCGCTCGGCCACCACATCGCGCTGATCACCAAGCCGAGGCGCCGCAGCGCCGGGCGGGACGCCACCTGGTGCCGGTTCTACGAGCACGCCTTCCTGCTGGAGGGCGGGGGCGAGGTCAGCCTCTGGGAGCTCGAGCACAACATGACGGCCGACGGCCGGCTCGTCTGCGAGGTCTACCTCGACGAGGCGGAGGCGGAAGTGGCGGCGGACCGGCACGCCCGGGCCCAGGGGGTGGAGTTATAGCGCGGCCGGGGCGGGTGGGGGGAGTGGTGTGCGGAGGGGCGTTTGCCCAGCTCAGCAGGGCTCTGTCGGTCTGTGCTACACTAGTTCGAGTTGCAGTTGTGGTACCCATGAACTCGTGTGCGCCTGACGGTTATGTAGCCGAAGGCGCATTTTTGTTTTCGCCGGTCTTGTTTCCGGCCTTGGGGCCCATCCCATCGCTAAGGAGACAAAAATGGCGACCGGTACCGTGAAGTGGTTCAACTCCGAAAAGGGCTTCGGCTTCATCGAGCAGGACGGCGGCGGCCCCGACGTCTTCGCCCACTACTCGAACATCGCCTCGAGCGGCTTCCGTGAGCTCCTCGAGGGCCAGAAGGTGTCGTTCGACGTCACGCAGGGCCAGAAGGGCCTGCAGGCGGAGAACATCGTCACCATCTGACGACCGACGATCAGGAGCCTTACGAACGACCAGGAGTCTTCCGGACGTTCAGAAGCTCGCTGAACCTCGCGATGGGGCCCGCACCACTGGGTGCGGGCCCCATTGTCGCGCTCGTCACAACAGGCCGAAGGCGCCACTCGGCGCCCGCCAGAATGGCCACACAGGGGGCTTGGCACCCCATTGAGGGAAGGTCCCCGCATGACTCGCTCCGCCGCACGCACCGATCGCCCCGATCGGCCCGCCCGTCCTGCCCGCTCCGCTCGCACCTCGGGTCCGGCCCGCTCCTCGCGACCGCGCCGCTCCGACGAGTCCCAGCCGGCCGCGCGCCGGCGCCCCGCCGCACCGCAGGGTGACTTCGAGATGCCGGTCAGCACGACGCCGGCCCTCCCGCCCGTCGACACCTTCGCCGAGCTGGACATGCCCTCCGGCCTGCTGGCGACCCTGACCCGCGAGGGCGTCACCGAGCCCTTCCCGATCCAGTCCGCGACGCTCCCCAACTCGCTGGCCGGCCGTGACGTCCTCGGCCGCGGCCGCACGGGCTCCGGCAAGACCCTCGCCTTCGGCCTCGCGCTCCTCGCCCGCACCGCCGGCCGGCGCGCCGAGGGCAAGCGCCCGCTGGCGCTCGTCCTCGTCCCCACCCGCGAGCTGGCGCAGCAGGTCACCGACTCGCTCAGCCCGTACGCGACCGCCGTCAACCTCCGGGTGGCCACGGTCGTCGGCGGCATGTCCATCGGGCGCCAGGCCCAGACCCTCGCGCGCGGCGCCGAGGTGCTCGTCGCGACGCCGGGCCGGCTCGCGGACCTCATCCAGCGCGGCGACTGCAAGCTCGGCGACGTGGCGATCACCGTCCTCGACGAGGCCGACCAGATGGCCGACATGGGCTTCCTGCCGCAGGTCACCAAGCTGCTCGACCAGGTGCGCCCGGACGGTCAGCGGATGCTGTTCTCCGCGACCCTCGACCGCAACGTCGACCGGCTCGTCCGCCGCTTCCTCTCCGACCCGGTGACGCACTCCGTCGACGCGTCGGTGGGCGCGGTCGCGACGATGGACCACCACCTGCTGCACGTCACCGACCAGGACAAGAAGGACGCCGTCACGCGCGTCGCAGCCCGCGCCGGTCGCGTGATCATGTTCGTGGACACCAAGCGCGGCGCCGACCGCCTGGTGAAGAAGCTGCTGTCCGAGGGCGTGCGCGCCGCGGCCCTGCACGGCGGCAAGAGCCAGCCGCAGCGCAACCGGGTCCTGGACCAGTTCCGCACCGACCAGGTCACCGCCCTGATCGCGACGAACGTCGCGGCGCGCGGCATCCACATCGAGGGCCTCGACCTCGTCGTGAACATCGACCCGCCGGTCGACCACAAGGACTACCTCCACCGCGGCGGCCGCACCGCCCGCGCGGGCGAGTCCGGCACGGTCGTCACGTTCGTGCTGCCCGAGCAGCGGCGCGAGATGAGCCGCATGATGACCACGGCGCAGATCACCCCGAACGTCATGAAGACCTACCCGACCGACCCGGAGCTCGCCCGCATCACCGGTGCGCGCGAGCCCAGCGGCGTCCCGGTCGTCATCGCGGCCCCGGCCCCGGCCCAGCCGCAGGGCGCCGGCAAGTCCTCCTCCCGCTCGCGCGGTTCCTCTTCCGGCAGCCGCGGCGGCCGCGGCCGTACCCGTACGGACGCCGCCGGCGCTCCCGCCTCGGGCGGCAGCGGCAACGGCGGCGGGCGCCCCTTCCGCGGCTTCGGCGGCAACGGCGGCGGCGAGGGTGCGCGCCGCTCGGGCGGCACCCGCCCGGGCAACGCCGTCGGCCGTTCGCGCCGCGGTGGCGCCGGTGGCGGCGGTCGCCGCTCGGCCGCGTCCTGACGCGCCGATCCCGTCCGGCTCCGCGCTGACGTCCTGATGTCCCGATGAGGCGGGGCCCGGTCTTCCGGGCCCCGCCTCACCGTTTCCCCGTCCCCGTCCGGCGCAACACCGCTCGCGAAGGCCCGCGCGCTGCGCAAGGGTGGAACGCGATGCCCAGGGACGGCGGCCGGTCAGGAGAACGCACGGTGGGGATGCCAGAGGGGCTCGAACCCCAGTCGGAGCCACCATTCGCGCACGGCCACCGGACGGGCCCGCACCTCACCGGCCGGCTGTCCGTGGCGCGCCCGCTGCCCGCGCTGCTGATCGTCTCCGGCGTCGTCTTCGACGTCCTGACGCCCTCGCACTACTCCTCCGCCCCCTTCTTCGCCTGCTCACCCCTCATCGCGGCAGCCCTGCTGTCCCACGGCGCGACGCTCGCCACCGCCGTCACGGCCCTGACCGCCATGACCACCCTCACGATCATCCGCCGGGTGCCCCACACGGGCGCCGCCGTCACCGAGATCGCCACCGTGCTGGCCGTCGCCGCCCTCGCCCTCGGCATCAACCGCGTCGTCCGCCGCGGCGACCGGAAGCTGGCCTCCGTCCGGTGCATCGCGGAGGCCGCCCAGCGCGCCGTACTGCCCGTACCACCCGCCCGCATCGGCGGACTGCGCGTGGCCGCGCGCTACCTGGCGGCCGAGGCCGACGCCCGGATCGGCGGCGACCTGTTCGCCGTGCAGGAGACCCCGTACGGCGTGCGCGCCATCGTGGGGGACGTACGCGGCAAGGGGCTCGGCGCGGTGGAGGCGGTCGCCGTCGTGGTCGGCGCGTTCCGGGAGGCGGCGGAGCAGGAGCGCACGCTGGAGGGGCTCGCGGTGCGACTGGAGCGCGCCTTGCAGAGAGAGGGCGCCCGGCGCGCGAACCTCGATCAGAGCGAGGGCTTCACCACCGCCGTACTCGCCGAGGTCCCGCCCGGCACCACCGCGCTGCGCCTGGTCAACCGCGGCCATCCGCCCCCGCTCCTGCTCCACGCCGACGGCACGGTCGGCGAGGCGTACCCCGGCGCGCCGGCGCTGCCGCTCGGCATGGGGGAGCTGGGGGAATGGCCCGACCGCGTGGAGGAGTGGGAGTTCCCGGCGGGGTCCACGTTGCTGCTCTTTACGGACGGGGTCACCGAGGCGCGGGATGCCGAGGGCAACTTCTACGACCCGCTGCAGCGCCTCAGCGGCAAGCAGTTCAGGAACCCGGAAGCGCTGCTGGACGCCCTGACGGCGGACGTCGCCCGGCACGCCGGCGGCCCGGCCGACGACGACATGGCCCTGCTCGCCATCCGGCGCGGCGACGGCCGCCACCGCCCCGCCGTCATCACCCACGCGCTCACCCAGACCACCACCCGTACCGTCCGCATGCGAACCGATAACAACTGACGAACGGTCAGCTGGTGCGCATCGCAAAATCCGCCCAAGAGGCGTGCCATTTCATGCTTTCGGCTTGGAATCCGGTGGCGGTGTCTATTAACGTTCGATAACGCAGCGCGGTCGTTGCAGCCGTCGCAAGAGGCGGCGCCGCGCGCCTTCGCCGAATCCCGTGGGCGGAACCGGGGAACCATCAACTCTGGGGTGAATCGGACCGCGCGCCGGCCCGTAGGAGACCTTCCTGCTCCGAACCCGTCAGCTAACCCGGTAGGCGAGAGGAAGGAAAGGAGTGCGCCTCCGTGGCGTCCAACAGGCCTGCTCTCGACGACAGTTCGTACGGTTCTTCGAACAGCGCTCCGGGTGGGGCCTCGGGTGAGGCGTCGGCCGGCCCCGACTTCGCCGATGACGGCTCCGCTTTCGCTCATGACGGTGGTCACGGCCCCGACGGCGAGGAGACCTGGGGCGAGTGGAACCCGGCCGAGGGTTCCGCGACGGGGCCCGTCCGCGGCAGACACCGCGTCGTCAAGCAGCGCGGCGGCACGATGGCCCGCAGCGGCGCGGTGCTGGGCGTCGGCGTCATCGCGGCGGTCGGCGCGGGCGGCATGGCGAGCGCGCAGGACCGTCCGCCGACGCCGATATCCGTGCCCGACCTGGCGCAGAAGCTTCCGGGCGTCGGCTCCCTCATAGCCGGCGGCGAGGAGAAGCAGGCCCCCGGCGCCGAAGCGGGGGCCGGACCGGTCGACGGGGCCCCAGCCGTCGCGTCGGCCATGCACAGCGCCGCCGACGCCGGCGAGGCACTGCGCGCCCGCATCCTCCAGCAGGCCGAGCGCCAGCAGGACGCCGCCGACGAAGCCGCGCGGGAGAGCGAGGCGCGCACCGCGGCGGAAGAGAAGCGCAAGGCCGCGGCGGAGCAGGCCCAGGCACACGAGGCGCGCGAAGCGCAGGAGGCCCAGGAGGCACGGGCGGCGGCGCAGGCCGCCGAGGCGGAGGCGCACGGGGCCGGCCGGGCCGCGGCGGCCGGCGCTGCCGAGCGGACCGGGGCGGGCGAGGCCGAACGGCCCGCGGCCCCCGCGAAGCGCACCCCGGCCCCTGCCGGAAAGCACGGTTCCGCCGCCACCGGCTCGTACACCCTGCCCGTGGGCTCGTACACCCTCACCGCCGGCTTCGGCCAGGCCGGCAACATGTGGTCCGCCAACCACACCGGCGAGGACTTCGCCGCCCCGACCGGCACCCCGGTCAAGGCGGTCAGCGGCGGCACGGTCACACAGGCCGGGTGGGCCGGCGCGTACGGCTACCGCATCGTGCTGACGCTCGGCGACGGTACCGAGATCTGGTACTGCCACCTGTCGTCGATGGTGGTCACGTCCGGGAAGGTCGGTACGGGCACGGTCATCGCCCGCGTCGGCGCGACCGGCAACGTCACCGGCCCCCATCTGCACCTGGAGGTGCGGCCCGGCGGCGGTGCGCCGGTGGACCCGCTGTCGTGGCTGCGCGCCAGGGGGCTGCAGCCCTAGTCGCCGAGGGAGGCCGAGGGAGGCCGAGGGAGAGGCCGACGGGCACCGCAACCCCAGAGAGGCAGCCGGGTTACAGGAGCCACAGATGTGATTTGCCGGGAATGTTCTGCGTGCGATCGGGAAATCAGCACATGTGACGACGACCCCGACGATCACCACGTCCGTGCCTTCCCGCCTGGACCGGCTGCCCTGGTCCCGGTGGCACTGGACCGTGGTGATCGGCCTCGGGACCGTATGGATCCTGGACGGCCTGGAGGTGACGGTCGTCGGGAACATCGCCGGCCGCCTCTCCGAACAGGGCAGCGGCCTGTCGATCACCTCGGGCGGGGTGACGGGCCTGGCGGCCGCCCTCTATGTCGCGGGAGCCTGCTCCGGCGCACTGTTCTTCGGCCGGCTGACCGATCTCTTCGGCCGCAAAAGACTCTTCATGGTCACGCTCGCGGTCTATCTGACCGCGACCGCGCTGACCGCGCTGTCGTACCACTCCTGGTGGTTCTTCCTCTTCCGCTTCCTGACGGGCTTCGGCATCGGCGGCGAGTACGCGGCCATCAACTCCGCCATCGACGAGCTGATCCCCGCCGTCTACCGGGGCCGCGTCGACCTCATCATCAACGGCAGCTTCTGGCTCGGCGCGATCGCCGGCTCCCTGCTGTCGATACTCATGCTCGACACCAGCATCTTCGCCAAGGACGTCGGCTGGCGGCTGACCTTCGGGCTCGGCGTCATCCTGGGCCTGGTGATCCTGCTCGTACGACGCCATGTGCCGGAAAGTCCACGCTGGCTGTTCATCCATGGCAGAGCCGAAGAGGCCGAAGCCCTGGTCACGACGATCGAAAAGCGCATCGAGGCGGAGAAGGGCCGCCCGCTGCCGCCCGCCAAAGGCAGGCTCGTCATCCGGCAGCGGGAGAGCTTCGGCTTCCGCGACATCGCCCGCACCGTCTTCTCCGACTACCGCAGCAGGGCCGCCCTCGGGCTCGCCCTCTTCATCGGCCAGGCCTTCCTCTACAACGCGATCACCTTCGGCTTCGGCGCCATCCTCACGCGGTTCTTCGGCGTCTCCACCTCGCACACCGGCTACTTCTTCGCCGTCATAGCGGTCGGCAACTTCCTCGGTCCGCTGTTCCTCGGCAGGCTCTTCGACACCGTCGGCCGGCGCATCATGATCTCCTCGACGTACCTGCTGGCCGGCGTGCTGCTCTTCGGCACCGCCTGGCTCTTCGGCGCCGGGCATCTGAACGCCGTGACGCTCACCGCCTGTTGGGCTGTCGTCCTCTTCTTCGCCTCGGCGGGCGCGAGCAGCGCGTACCTCACCGTGTCCGAGATCTTCCCGATGGAGACCCGGGCCATGGCCATCGCCTTCTTCTACGCGGTGGGCACGGCGGCGGGCGGCATCAGCGGCCCGCTGCTCTTCTCCGCACTGACACAGAGCGGCGTCGTCGGCGACACCGTGCTGGCCTTCGACATCGGCGCGGCCCTGATGTGCATGGGCGGCGTGGTCGCCGCGTTCCTGGCCGTACGGGCGGAAGGCCGCTCCCTCGAGGACATCGCCGCCCCCCTGTCCGTCCACTCCCCGGAGCCCCTGCCGTCACCGGCGCCCGCGCCGGCGGAATAACCGTTCCGCCAAGGGCGTTGGCATACCGCATGGCTGACAATCACCGGAAGATCGGCACGCTCTCCGTCCACCCGCTGTCCCTCGGCGGCAACGTCTTCGGCTGGACGGCCGACGAGAAGCAGTCCTTCGCCGTCCTCGACGCCTACGCGGAGGCGGGCGGCAATTTCATCGACACCGCGGACGTCTACTCGGCCTGGGCGCCGGGCAACGAGGGCGGCGAGTCCGAGACCGTCATCGGCAACTGGCTCGCCGCGCGCGGCAACCGCGACGACATCGTCGTCGCCACCAAGGTCGGGAACGGCATGCCCGTACACCGCGGCCTGGCGGCGGACGCCATCAAGACGGGCGTCGAGGAGTCGCTGCGCCGCCTCCGTACGGATTACATCGACCTCTACTACACGCATGTCGACGACACGTCCCAGCCGGTCGAGGACATCATCGCGACGCTGGACGGGCTGGTGAAGGAGGGCAAGGTCCGCGAGATCGCCGCCTCCAACATCTCCGCGGACCGGCTGCGGCGGTCCCTGGAGTTCTCGGACCGCTCCGGCCTCGCGAAGTACGTGGCGATCCAGCCCCACTACAACCTGGTCTCCCGCGACACCTACGAGGGCGAACTGGCGGACGTGGCCGCCGCGCACGGCCTGGCCGCGGTCCCGTACTTCGCCCTGGCCTCTGGCTTCCTCACAGGAAAGTACCGTCCGGGCACGACGGTCGACAGCGCCCGGTCGGAGGGCGCGGCCGGGCACCTGGAGTCGGAGCGGGGCCTGAAGGTCCTCGCCGCCCTGGACGAGGTGGCCGCGGCCCACGACGCCGAGCCCGCCACGGTGGCCCTGGCCTGGCTCGCGGCCCGGCCGACGGTGGCGACGCCGCTGGCGAGCGCCCGTACGGTGGAGCAGCTTCGGCCGCTGCTGGCGTTCGTGGACCTGGAGCTGACGGAGGCGGAGCTGGGGCGCTTGACGGAGGCGTCGGCGTAGAGGGCGAAGGGGCCAGGGAGACGTCTCCTCGGCCCCTGCTTCCCCCGATCGGTCAGCCCTCGCGCCGCTCCACGGCCCAGGAGGCGAGCGCGACGGCCCCGGCGACGGCGAAGACCGAGGGCCAGGCGCCGATCTTCTTCGCCAGCGGGTGGGAGCCGGCGAACGCGGCGACGTACAGCCCGCTGAGCGCGGCGGCCGCACCGGCGCCGGCCTTCTGGTGCCACTCCTTGGCGGCCACGGCTCCGGCCGCCGCGAGCGCCACCCCACCGAGCGGCCGCTTCTTGGTCCACCGGGCCACGCCGTACCCGCCGACGAGCCCGCCGGCCGCCACGAGGGACGCCGGAATCCGTGCTCCTGCTGTCGCCATTACCGGGACCTCCGCATCAAGAGACGATCTGCCTCAAGCAGGCTAACTCCGGCTGCCCGGAGGGCCGGACGCACCCTGGGACGACACCCCGGCGACTGCCATGCTGGGCGCGATGCCCCTATCGCGCGGAGGTGGTTCAAGTGAACGACGCCGGTGAGCCCGACGAGAGCTACGAGAGCGGCGGCTCCAATGAGAGTGGCGAGGCCGAGGGGCGGCGGAGCGCCGCCCTCCTGATCGAGGAGGCCCTGGGCTTCCTGTTTCCCGCCGCGCTGCGGGCGGCGGCCGAGGTGGGGGTCGCGGACCACTTGAGCGACGGCCCCCGCACGCCGGCGGACCTGGCGAAGGCGACCGGCACCGACGCGGACAACCTCCACCGCGTCCTTCGCCTGCTGGCGACCCGGGGCCTGTTCGAGGAGGACGACAAGGGCCGGTTCCGCCTGACGAGGGCCGGCGACGCGCTACGGTCCGACGCGCCCGTACCCGTCCGGTCGGCGATCCTGATGATCACGGACCGGACCATGTGGCTGCCGGCGGGGGAGATGACGCGCTGCCTGAAGGAGGGCACCTCGGCGTTCGACCGCATCTTCGGCATGCCGTTCTTCGACCACTTCACGCAGGACGCGCAGACCGCCGCGATCTTCCACGAGGGCATGGCCTCCATGTCGGATGCGGAGAACCAGCCCATCGCCGAAGCCTGCCCCTTCCCCGAGAAGGCCACGGTCGTCGACGTGGGCGGCGGCCACGGCGGCCTCCTCCTGTCCGCCCTGCGCACTCACCCCGGCCTCCACGGCATCCTCTACGACCGCCCCCACGTCCTGGCGGGCCACCGCCTGGACACCCCGGAGACGAAAGGCCGCTGGTCCGTACAGGAAGGCGACTTCTTCACGACGGCCCCACCGGGCGACGTCTACCTCCTCAAGCGCATCCTCCACGACTGGGACGACACCCAGTGCGTGACGATCCTCAACAACTGCCGCCGAACGATGCCCCCATCCGGCCGCATCCTCGTCATCGACGCGGTCCTCCCCCAGGACAACGCCCCTCACCAGGGCAAGACGCTGGACCTGATGATGATGGCCTCGCTGGTGGGGCGCGAACGCACGGAAGCCGACTTCGCGCGTCTGTTCGGGGAGGCGGGGCTGCGGCTTACGCGGGTGATTCCTACGGGGACGGTGCTGTCGGTGGTGGAGGGGGTGCCCCAGAAGCTGCCCTCATAGCGACCTGCTGGTTAGCTGCCGTCGGCCGTGCGCTTCGTCTCGTGGTGGTCGCGATGGTACTTCAGATGTTCTTGCCGTATTTCATGCTGAGGGTGCCGGCGCAGTTCGTAGTTGTGCTGCTCAGACCCGTGCTCAATCACCTTTCCCGCCTCATCGATCGTGATCATCCCAAAGTCGAACGCCACGTGGTGATTCGGGCAGAGGCACAGCACATTGTCGGTCTTGTCTGGCCCGTTGTGGGGGCGACCCAAGGGCCGGATGTGCGCGGCTTCTGAGTAGGCGCCGGTCGGAGTTTCGATCCGCGTGCCACAAATTTGGCACGTGTGGTCGTGCAGCTGCTTCACCCTGTTAGCCACTGCGGTGCTACGGACGACGCGCTGCGTTATTGCGGTCTTGCGCCCAGGAGCGTCCTCTCCGAGGTCCTTGGGCGTGGAGATTACAGGGGCGCTGGGGAAGGAGAGCTGGCCGGCGCTCACGGCTGCGTTGCCGTCCACGGTTTCCACGGCACGCAAGCGGTATCTCCAGACCCGGAAGCCGGAGGCGCCGCGCTGCGACCAGTGCTCCTCTACGCGGTACAGCCCGTCGTACCGAAGGCCCTCCGCAGGGGAGTGGGCCTTGTCGCCCTTGCAGCCACGGATGACTCGAATGGGCCTGCCGGTGGCGATGCTGTTGACCAGTGCCGCGTTTCCGCGCGTGAGGTCTTGGTTCTTCACCTGGCGGCCGGAATCATCCTGGCCGCCCTGCCCCGTGTAGATGATTTCGCTGCCGAAGTCTTCATCGTCTTCGTACCCGCCCGACACGACGATGGACTTTGCCTCTTCCTTCGCCTTGCCCCAGATGCCTCCCTGTGTGGGGCTATGGACGTTGGCCACGTGCAGGGCCCTGCGGTCCTTGAAGTGCATGCCCACCGGGACGTAAGGCGGGTGCCCGAAGCCGTCGAAGGGCTTTTCCGTAAGCCCTGTGGAAAGCAACAAGCTTTCCCAGGAAGTGTCCGGGAAGTAGGTTCCGAGCAGGGTGGCTACCGCCTGCTCGCGGGCTTCGGAGTTCGTGGAGAGAAGCTCATGAAGCGTGCCCTCGAGGCCGGCCTCGGCCTGCCCCGAGTCACCCTGTGTACCGGTCAGTTCCCATATCGGGGACTGATGCAGTGCGGCGAGGGGAAGCCCTGGATCGAGCGTGTGGTCGGGGAGGCCATGTTCCTGAAGGAGCTCTTTGATCTCCTGCTTGGCCTTGTGCCAGCTGACGAGCCGTTCCCGTCGCGTAGCCACACGGCCAATCGCCCAGAGGGCCAGGAACGGCTCGTGCCGTACGGGCTGGTCAGACGACCAGTCGACGTGGAGAGAGCCGAGCGGGGCCAGGAGCTTGTGTGCGGTGTCCGTCTCGCCGTTAGGCACGGTGATGCTCTCCCTTGCGTGTGGTCTCCGCTGAGCTGGAACTGGGTGGAGTTGAGCTACAGCACTCGCGCGTGCGGGTGGTGCTCTGTACGTCCCGAACGGTGAACCTGGGTGAGGACGAGAGAAGTTCCCGATGGAACGGTCACCGCGCTACCACCCCTCCCCCCGCTGCCACCCCGCCCCCATGGGCGCGGTCGGTCCTCCCGTAGGCGGTACTGGTGCCCCCCACCCCTGTACCGGGACCGCCACCGGCGTGAACGGCTGCGGTACCACCGCCGTTGCCTGGGCCAGGGCCGGCTGGGCCACGGACTTGCGGTGCCACAGGTGGTGGAGGAGTTCCTGCTCGCGGGCCGTGAAGTCGGGGGACGGGGTGCCGCGGTAGGCGCGGTGGCGGAGGAAGGCCAGGGACGTGGCGAAGGATATGTACTCCGCCACGGTGCGGGCCGCGGCCGGGCCGCCGGTGCGGCGGGCCAGGTCGCGGGCTATGCCGCGGGCGCGCATCGAGGACAGGGCGAGGGGCTCGGGCGGGGTGAGCCAGCCGGCGGCCTGGTAGGCGGGGAGGTGGGCGCGGATGGTGCGGAGCTCGTTCTGGCGGGACCAGATCGTCAGCCAGGTCAGGACGCCGAAGACCGGGACCATGAACAGCGCGTAGACGATCAGGAAGCCGCCGCCCGGCAGGCTCGCGGAGCCGTTCCACACGCCGTGCAGCAGCATCGCGGTCAGCAGAGCCAGTACGGGGATCAGTACGCGGAGCACTCGGCGGCGCTGGGGGAGTGCTGCGGCTATGCCGAAGCCCAGGCCCGTCATCGACGTGAAGAGCGGGTGCGCGAACGGCGACATCAGCACGCGGACGAAGAACGTCGCCGCCGTCGTCGACCGCAGGCCCGTGTAGCCGAAGCTCTGGTCGGAGGCGAAGGCGTTGCCGAGGTAGAGGATGTTCTCCGTGAAGGCGAAGCCCGTGGCGGTGATGCCGGCGATCACCACGCCGTCGACGATGCCGTTGAAGTCGCGCCGTCGGAAGAGGTAGAGCAGGAGCACCGCCGCGGCCTTGCCGCTCTCCTCGACGACCGGGGCGACGAACGTCGCACCCCACGTGGAGGCGTCGGCGCCCTGCGCGACGTCGACGGTGGTCAGGAGCCACTTCGTGGCGTAGCCGTTGGCCAGCAGTGAGACGAGGGTCGCCGCGCAGGAGCCCCAGGCGAAGGCGAAGGCCAGGTTCCGCCACGGTTTCGGCTCGACGCGGTCCATCCAGCGGAACGCGGCTATGAGCAGCGGTACGGGCAGCACGGCCAGGCCCAGGCCCACCAGGAAGCCCTCGGTGCCGGTCTGCTCACGGACGAGCGCGAGGATGACCAGCCCGCAGAGCGCGAGCAGCAGGACAAGGCCGCCGACGCGCACCGCCTTGTTGTCCCAGAGGGTGTCCCACAGGGCCCGACGGGGCTTGTAATGCCCGAACGTCGGCGGGAGCGGGTGCTGCGGCTGCTGGAAAGGCGGGGGCTCATGCACGCGATGACCCTAACCAAGGCGCGGACCGCCCCGGGACCGTTTTCCCTCCCGCCGGTCCTGGCCGACCGTCCCAGCAGCCCGGTCCCGCCTACGCCGCGCGGCGGCGGAACAGCAGGTCGTGCACCACGTGGCCCTTGTCCAGGCCCTGGCCCTCGAACCGCGTCAGCGGGCGGAACTCCGGGCGCGGGGCGTAGCCGCCGTCGGCCTGGGTGTTCTCGAAGTACGGGCTGGCCGAGAGCACCTCGAGCATCTGCTCGGCGTAGGGCTCCCAGTCCGTCGCACAGTGCAGCAGACCGCCCGGCGCGACGCGCGTCGCGGCCAGCGCCAGGAACTCCGGCTGGATCAGCCGGCGCTTGTGGTGCCGCTTCTTCGGCCACGGGTCCGGGAAGTACACGCGGATCCCGGCGAGGGCGTCGGGGGCGAGCATCTCGCGCAGCAAGATGATCGCGTCGCCGTTCGCCACGCGGACGTTGTTCAGGCCGTTCTGCTCGGCGAGATTGAGCAGGTTGCCCTGGCCGGGGGTGTGGACGTCGCAGGCCAGAATGCCCGTGCCGGGATCGGCCGCAGCCATCTGCGCCGTGGCCTCGCCCATGCCGAAGCCGATCTCCAGGACGACCGGCAGCTTCGGGTCGCCGAACAGCTCACCGAGGTCCAGGCGGCTCAGACCGTCGATGTCCAGGCCCCACGTGGGCCACAGGCGGCGCAGCGCCTCGCCCTGCCCGGTCGTGACCCGGCTGCGGCGCGGCTGGAACGAACGGATGCGGCGCTCGTGGTGCGAGCCGGCCGGATCCGGCGCGGGGCCGTCGGGGAACATCGGCTCCCGCCGGTTACGGGCAGGAGCGGCGGGAGCGGCAGGCGCCGGTACCGGCGCCGGGCCGGTGACGGGCGTGGTGGGGGCGTGATTCTCGGACACAGTTCCTCAAGTCTACGGGCGGCCGCCGCAAAGCAGGGGGCCGGAAATCCGGTGGGCCGATGGTGTGACCCATGGGCGTGGTGAGCCCGGCCGGTACAGGTCACCGCTCATACGATTTTCATGGCTCGGCCCGCCGGGGCGGAACACCTCTTCCCGCGCGACGGAACCCTTCGACGGAAACCCCTCAGACGGAACCTCCTATGCGACTGCGCCCAAGCCCCAGCCCCCGCCCCAGCTCCAGCCCTCCCCCTCGCCCCCGCCTCCGCTTCTTCACCCTCGCGCTGCGGGTGGCGGCCCTGTCCACGGCCGCCGCCGTGCTGATCGCGGGCTGCTCCCCGGCCCGCCAGCACGCCGGTGACGACGCTGCCCCACGGAAGCGGGCCACCGCCGCCCCCACACCCCCCGCCACCCCCACCGCATGGCGCCTGATCTGGTCCGATGAATTCCGCGGGCCCGCCCACCGCCGCCCCGACCGGGCCAAGTGGGTCTTCGACCGGGGCGGGGAGCCCCAGTGGGGCAACCACGAGTGGCAGTACTACACCGACCGGCCCCGCAACGTCTCCCTCGACGGCCACGGCAGCCTCGCCCTCACCGCCCGCCACGAGAGGGTGCGCAGCAGGTTCTGCAGGTTCGGGCCCTGCGACATCACCTCCGCGCGGATCAAGACCAAGGGGAAGTTCGCCCGGGCCTACGGACGCTTCGAGGCCCGCATCAAGATCCCCCGGGGACGGGGGCTGTGGCCCGCCTTCTGGATGCTCGGCGCGAACTCCGACAAGGTCACCTGGCCCGGCAACGGCGAGATCGACGTCATGGAGGCCCTCGGCCGGCAGCCCGGCATGGTGCACGGCACCATCCACGGCCCCGGCTACGTCGCGCAGGGCATCGAGACGCACACCGCCCTGCCCAGCGGCAGAAGCCTCTCCGACGGCTTCCACACCTACCGCGTCGACTGGATGCCGGGCACGATCACCTGGTACCTCGACGGCAAGCCCTACGGCACCGCCCACTCCGGGCAGCTCAAACGCGGGCAGAAGTGGGTGTTCGACCACCCCCACTACCTTCTCCTCAACCTCGCGGTAGGCGGCGACTGGCCCGGCCCGCCCGACGCCTCCACCCCCTTCCCCTCGCGCATGCTGGTCGACTACGTGCGCGTCTACGCCCCAGGGGCCCCAGGGCGCTGACCCGGGGAACCGGCCCCACGGCCCACAGCCCCACACAGCCCGCCCCCGCGCCCCCGCTCTACGCCAAGCCCGCCAGCACTCTGCGCGCCACCTCCCGGCCGATCGGCAGCGACGCCGTCGCGGCCGGCGAGGGCGCGTTGAGCACATGCACCATCCGTGGCGACTCCGCGAACAGGAAGTCGTCCACCAGCGTCCCGTCCCGCAGCACCGCCTGCGCCCGCACCCCCGCCGGCGCGGGTATCAGGTCCTCCTCCCGCACGGGCGGCAGCAGCCGCCGCACCGCCGCCGTGAAGGCCCCCTTGGACAGCGAACGCCGCACCTCGCCCGCCCCGTACCGCCAGTGGCGCCGGGCTATCCGCCAGCTGCCCGGGAACGCCACCGTCCCCGCCAGCTCCGCCGGCCGTACCGTGCCCCAGTCGTACCCCTCCCGCGCCAGCGCCGGCACCGCGTTCGGACCCACATGGACCGAGCCGTCGATGCCCCGGGTGAGATGGACCCCGAGGAAGGGGAAGGCCGGGTCGGGCACCGGATAGACCAGACCGCGCACCAGATCCGTACGGTCGGCGGCCAGCTCGAAGTACTCACCCCGGAAGGGCACGATCCGCATATGGGGGTCGTCGCCGGCCAGCCGCGCCACATGATCGCTGTACAGCCCCGCGCAGTTGACCAGAGCCCGGCCCCGCACCACCTCGCCCCGCGCCGTGCGCACCGCGACGACCGCACCCCGCCGCCCGACGGTCCGCACCTCCGCGCCGTACCGCACCGAGGCCCCGGCGTCCTCCGCCAGCCGCGCCAGCCGCGCCGCCACCGCGCCGTAGTCGCACACCCCCGTCGTGCCGACGTGGATGGCGCCGATGCCGCGCACCTCGGGCTCGTACTCCGCTATCTGCGCCGGGCCCAGCTCCCGCACCGGAATGCCGTTCTCCCGGCCGCGCTGCACCAGGGCGTGCAGCCGGGGCAGCTCGCCGCGGTCGGTGGCGACGATCAGCTTGCCGGTCACCTCGTGCGGCAGCCCGTACTCGGCGCAGAACTTCACCATCTCCGCCGCGCCCCGCACCGCGAACCGCGCCTTGAGCGACCCCGGCGTGTAGTAGATCCCGCTGTGGATCACTCCGCTGTTCCGCCCGGTCTGATGGCGGGCCGGGCCGTCCTCCTTCTCCAGCACCACGACGCGCGTACCCGGCGCGGCACGCGTGAGGGCGTACGCCGTCGACAGGCCCACGATCCCGCCCCCGACCACCAGCACATCGCAGTCGTACGTCGCCATCACGTCACCTCCCCGCGCACGCGCAGCCGCGCCCCGCCCTCGCCGGACTCACCCTCAGCGCCTCACCCACGGATCCCATCATGACCTGTACCACTGACAACGGGATGCCGGATGGAATCACGCCTGATCACAAGATTGATCACAGTGGTCGATCACAGCGATGAGCTCGCTCACGCCGGGGCGACGAGCAGCGGGCGGGCCCGCTCGCGCAGCTCCACCACCCGGGGCTCGTTCCCGTACGGCTCCAGCCGGTGCAGCAGATCGCGTACGTACTCGGTCGTACGGGCCGAGGAGATCCGTCCCGCGACCTCCACCGCCCGCGCACCCGCCGCGCACGCCGCGTCCAGGTTCCCCGACTCCAGCTCGGCCACCGCCGACACCACCAGCCGCAGGCCGTGCGAGCGTACGAACTCCTCCGTCGGCCGGGCCAGTGCCTGCTCCGTGAAGCGCTGTACCTGCCGTGGCATTCGCAGGTCGCGGTAGCACTCGGCCGCGTCGGCCGCGAACCGCTCATGGCTGTAGAAATCCAGCCACGACGGGTCGGCGTCGCCCGGACGGGCCCGCTCCAGCCACCCCTCGGCCGCCTTGAGCGCCGCACCGCAGGCCGGCGCGTCCCCAGCCTTCGCCTGCGCACGCGCCTCGACCAGCCGGAAGAAGCTCATCGTGCGGGCCGTCGCCAGGCCGCGATTGCGCTCTAGGGCCGCCTGGGCGAGGTCCACCCCCTCGTCCGCGTATCCGCGGTACGTGGCCTGCAGACTCATCGACGCCAGGACGTACCCGCCCAGCGGGACGTCCGCCGCCGCACGGGCCAGCCGCAGCGCCTGGATGTAGTAGCGCTGGGCCGCCTCCTGCTGACCGGTGTCGAAGGCCATCCATCCCGCCAGCCGCGTCAGTTCGGCCGTCGCACCGAACAGCGCACGCCCCACCTCGTCGCTGTACGAACCCAGCAGCAAAGGCGCCGCGTCGACGCGCAGACACTCGGGGACCATCGACGAACGCCAGTCGCCGCCACCGTACTTGGAGTCCCAGCGGCGGGCGTCGTCGGCGGCCTCCCGCAGCTTGGTCACATCGCTGTGGCCGACACGCTGCGCTAAGCCCGCATCCGGGCCGGCGCCACCCGCTGTCCCGCCGCCACCCGCCACCCCAGGGCCCTGAGCCGCCCCGGAGCCGTTCGCGTCCGCCCCGGGCCCGCCCGGGGCCTCCCTGGCCGCCTGCAGCGGTTCACGCGCCACCGAGCTGTCGGCGGGGGTTATCAGCCACCGCGACGCCGGCGTGGAGTACGCGCTGACGGAGAAGGATCCGGCCAGACTCTGCCAGATGCCGCCGCCCCCGCGCCGACCGGCCAGATCCAGCCGGTAGAGCTCCGTCGCGGACCGCACCGCCTGGCCGACATCGCGCGGAAAGGAGAGCCCGACCTCCGGCGCCGGATCGGCGTCCGCCAGCCCGATCTCGTGCAGCGGCACCGGACGCCCCAGCTTCGCCGCTATGGCCGCCGCGATCAGATGCGGGGCGGCCCCCTGCGGCACCATGCCCTTGGACACCCACCGGGCGACCGAGGTCTTGTCGTAGCGAAGGGTCAATCCCCGCTGCGCACCGAGGTCGTTGACCCTGCGCGCGAGACCGGCGTTGCTGATCCCTGCGAGGGCGAGGACAGTGCCCAGCTTCTCGTTCGGCCCGCGTGGCTCCCTGGACATGAGCACCCCTCGACAACACGACGCCCGCCCCGGCATAGGCACGAGGCATTCGTAAACCCAGCGTAGTTCGCCGCATCCCGACCGTTAAGAGGCGATGTCCCGGATGGCGAGATTCTGGTCTGTATGTGCGTGCATTGAGGGGCACGTGCTCCGGTTGAGTGTGGCCGTGCGCCCACCGTGCGCTCTGTCCGCGCCAACCCGGCCGGCGGTTCCATGGAGGAGCGTGGGTCGGCCCGCTGTACTGGATCCAGTGGGCTGGGGGAAGCCGCCGCCTCATTCCCCGCGGGCGGCGGAACGGTCCGGGAGGTGGCTCGCGCCTCCCGGACTGTGACATCGCGGGGCCTGCAAGGGCGCCTCCTTCAGTCGCTCCGACGCCTTCAACCTTCAGCGGCCCTGCCGTAAGCGGACGCCCGTATTTTGGCCGGATCCGGCCGTAAGGCCCGGACCGGGACACGCGCCGAGGGGGACGGATGGGGCGGTCGGGCCTCTTTGGTCGACGCTCGACGCACGTCACGAGCCCACTGCCCGGGGCCCCGTGCGAACCGTGACGAAACGCCACCTTCCGCAGTTGTGAAGTGAGTTGGCGGCCCCGACGCCGCAATCATGTGCTGCTGCCGGATGTCGCAACCGACGTCCCGCTGTGCATGATGACTGCTACCTGATGACAGCCACCGGTTGGTTGTCCACAGCCTGTGGAGGCGGCGATGCGCTGGTTGGTGGGGTGGAGCTGCGCCGCCGCCGGAACCCGCCCCGATGCGCGAGGCGCAGGCGCGACGGCCGGGGCAGGCGGGACGGACGCGACAGGCGCGCCGGGCGCGTCCACCGCGACAGGTGCATACGACACACCAGGCACACCAGGCACGCACGGCACCACAGGCCAGGGACCCCCCACCGTCCACCCCGTCGGCGCCCGGCTCCTATGGGGCGACCCCGCACCCCTATGGATCGTCGGGGACTGGCGCCCCGACGAAGTACGCGTCATCCGCGCCGACTCGCGCGCCGACTCCCGTGCCGCTTCCCGCCCCGACTCCACCACCCGCCTCGCCGTACTCGGCCACTGCGGCGCGAGCGACGACGCCCTGCGCGCCGGCCTCCTCGCAGCACGCGGCGGAGCACTGCGCCACCTCACCGCCTGGCCCGGCAGCTACACCGCCGTCGCCCAGGTCGGCCGCCGCCTGACCATCGCCGCAGACCTCGCCGGAGCCCGGCCCGTCTTCCACACGGCCTGGTCCGGCGGCACCGCCTACGCCACGGCCGCACTGCCCCTCGCCGACCTCGTCGAAGCCCAGCTCGACATCGGATACCTCGCCGCACTGCTCGCGTGCCCCGACTCACCCGAAGCGCTCGCCGACAGCACCCCGTACAGGGGAGTCCGACGCGTGCCGCCCGGCCACGCGCTGGTGCTGCGCGACGGCGCACGCGACATCACCGGCTACGAACCCACGACCTCGCTCGCCGTCGCAGCACCCCAACTCGACGCGACGCAAGCCGTCGAGGGCGTACGCGACGCCCTGGTCGAGGCCGTACGCACCCGGCTCACCGCCCCCCGCCACGTGACGCAGCACGGGCCGCCCGGCCCCGGGCCCGTATCCGGCAGTGGCCCGTACCGGCAGCGCGGCGCCCACGGCGGCCCCGCCCCCGGCGTCGGCGCGGACCTCTCCGGAGGCAGCGCGTCCGGCACCCTGGCGCTCCTGGCGGCCGGCCTGCCGGGCATCCCGGGCACCCCCGTCGGGCTCGGCACGGCGGCGGGGGAGCGGCTGCTCGCCGTCACGTTCAACGACCTCGCGGCCGGCGGCGGCCGCGCCCGCGAATCCGAACTCGAACGGGCCCGCGCCATCGCCGCCAACCCCCGCCTGCACCACGTCATCGTCGCCGCCGGAGCGGAAGCGCTGCCGTACGCCTACCTGAACAGCGGCCCGCTCACCGACGAACCCGGCCCCGCCATCGTCGCCGCCGCCCGGCACCGGCGACGCCTGGCCGCAGGCAGCGCCGACCACCTCGTCGGACACGGCGCCCGCCAGGTCCTGGACGCCCATCCCGCGCGCCTCGCCGACCTGTTGATGGACCGTCGGCGACGGTTCCTGCTGCGCCCTGTCTCCGCGCTGGCGCGGGCCGACGGCTCCTCGGCGCACTCGCTGTTCGTCCCCTTCACGGTCTACCGGGCAGCGCGCCGGCTGGCCCGCACGACGTACCGGGAAGGTCTGGAGGAGACAGCGGCACGGCTGCTGGGGCCCGGGTTCGGCGCGGCGGAGGCCGGGGCAGTGGACGCCTCCCTGGCGGCGCTCACCTGGTGCAGGCCCGGGCCCGCCGCGCGGTGGCTCACGGGCGAGGCGCTCGCTGAAGTATCGGTTCGCCTGCAGGCCGCGGCCGTCCGGCCGACGGGACTGCCGCAACGCCCGGGCGAACGGCGCGCAGCCGCCGCCCTCAGCCGCCACGCGGCGGACCACCGCGTCTTCGAACAAGTCGCCGAGGCCCACGGCCAACGCCTGCACGCCCCCTTCCTCGACAACGAGGTCGTACGAGCCTGCCGCGCCCTCCCCGAGACGCTCCGCGTCCAGCCGGGGGCGCGCGCATCCGTCCTGCGCGCCGTCCTGAACGGCGCGGGCATCCGCGAACTGCCACCCGGCTGGGGCGCCCCCTCCCACGCCTCCCACGCCGCGGAAGCGCGAGCAGGCCTCAGGGCAGCCCTGCCGACGCTGACGGACCTCTTCGACGCACCGCTCCTCGCCGACGCCGGCCTGATCGAGGCCGGCGTCGTACGGGACGCACTGCGCGCCGCCGCCGAAGGAGCCCCCGTGCCCCTGGACGGGCTCGCCGAACTCGTCGCGACCGAGGTCTGGCTGCGCCGCCTGCTCGCCCGCCGCGGTACGTGCTGGACGGGCACGGGCACGGGCGCGGCCGCGGCCTCGCGCCAATGGGCGGTGGCGGGCGGGGCACCGGCATGGCCCAGCCTGTGACCACCCACCCGGTGGCGGCGGGACCCTACGAGCTGGCGGCCCGGCCCTCCTCACAGCTGATGCGGGCCATCGCCCAGTCCGCGACCGCCACACGGTCGGCGGGGGAGCGAGGTTCCACGACCAGCCGGAGCGTCCTACGGCCCGACAGGGGCGCGTGCACGGGGACGGCGGGCCGGCCGCCGTGCACCAGGCCCGAGCTCCACAGACGGCTGCCGTCCGCATAGACGGAGAAGGTGACCGCACCGAGGCCGAGGGACATGTCGTCCACGCCGACCACGGCGTCGTAGGACGTGCAGGAACGGTTCAGGTCGATCGTCACCGACGACGAGGCATGGGCGCTGACGCCGTGCCGGTACGTGGTGCCGCCCACCCGCAGCCCGTACCGCTGCCACAGCCAGCTGCTGCCGCCCAGCCGTACCTCCGGCTCCTTGCCGTCACCGATACGGCCGTACTCCAGCTCGTTGAGCTGGTAGACCGTCGACGTGCGGGGAGGGGGCGGGGGAGTGGGCCGGGGCGTGGTGGGTGCCGGGCTCGGCGTGGGCGGGGGAACGGCCGTGGGCGTGGCCCGGCTCGCCGACGGCTGCGGCTCCGGGGATCGCGGGGTGGGCGACGCGCTGGCGCTCGGCGTCGGACTCAGGGTCGGCTTCGGGGACGCAGGCTTCGCGGCCAGCGCCGGTGCCATGGTCGGGGCCGGTGACGCGGTCGGGCTCGCCCTCGGCTTCGGGACGGGCGCCGGTACGACCGGGGCCGCCGTGGTCCTGGCCGCCCGCGGTCTTTCGTGCGGCGCGGGCGCACCGGCCGCCAAGGCGTACGCGATGACGGCCCCCGCCGCGGCCAGGGCCCCCGCCGCGAGCCCGACCTTCGCCGGCACCCCCAGCCCCTCGCCCACCACCGAAGCGGACCCGGACCCGGAGCCGGCCGAAGCGGAACCGGCAGAAGCGGAAGCAGCCCCGGGGGCCGCCCCCGCCCCCCCGCCCCCCACCCCTCCCGCTACCGCCCCCGCACCCGCTCCTGCCCCCGCCGCCCCCGCGGCAAGGCCGGCCACCGCCTTGACCGACCACCCGGCGGCGAACCACCCGATGACCGCCGTCGGCAGCAGCGTGCGCAGCCGCTCGTTGACGTCGGCGATCTCGAGCGCCGCCGACCGGCACCTCGCACAGGTCTCGAGGTGCTTGCGCATGCCGCGCTCGGCCCGGGTACGCAGCCTGCCGCGCGCATAGGCGCCCAGCCGGTCCGCGTACCGCGCACAGTCCCCGCCGGACGTCAGCGAGGTGCTGACATGGGCCTGCAGATAGGCCTGCTTCAGCCCTTCCCGGGCCCGGTGCGCCAGCACCGCGGTGGCGTTGGCGCTCAGCCCGAGCAGTGGTGCGACCTCGCTCGGTGATTCCTCCTCCACGGTCGTGTGCCACAGAACCGTCTGCCACCGCTCGGGCAGACTCCGGAACGCCTGCACGGCCAGTGACTCCTCGGCCTCCTGCATCGCCCGCACATCCGCGCCCAGGCCGAGCGTGTCGTCATCGGCCGACATGGAAGGAGCCGCCGCCGAGGTGGCGAAGACCGCGAAGTCCTCGACCAGCTGCTCACGCCTGGCCGTCTTGCCCCAGGCCGCCGCGACCCGCCGCACGGTGGTCAGCAGATACGCCCGTACCGCCGAGTCCGGTCCCGCGCCGCGCCGTACCGCCTGCAGGGTGCTGGTGAAGACCTCGTTGGTCAGGTCCTCGGCGGTGTGGTCGTCACGGCAGCAGGTACGGGCGTACCGGCGCACCGCGTCGGCATGCCGCCGGTACAGCTCCTCGTACGCGTCACTGCTCTCGCCCCCGCGCAGCCGGGTGACCAGCTCAAGGTCGGACGGTGGCGCATCCGGGTCGTCCTGCACATCGGCATCATCGGTCGGCTCACCGCCACCGGTACAGGGGTCGGAGCCGACGGGAACGCCGGACCCACCCGTGTCCGGGCCCGCCCGGCCGCCGTCCCGCTGCTGCGGTACCCCCGTATCGAGGGTGCCGCTCCACAGCTCCAGCGGATCGGAATGGAAGGACTCGAACGAATCGAAGGAGTCGAAGACCTCGAAGGAATGGTCGGCCGAGGCCTCGGCCGGTGAACCGCCTGCTGCCCCGGCCGGGGCGCCGGAGGGAAGACCGGGTGGTCCTCCCTGGCCGGGCACCCTGTGCTGCGGCGGAGGTTCGTCCGTCTCATCGCTCCCGCGCGGTTCTTCCCGCCCGTCAACGCCCATAGCGCAGGCTCCCCGTACACGCCGGCACACTCGAATACCGGCCAGCGTGGCACACGGGAATGCGCCAGGATCACTGCACGAACGGCAACCACTCGTCCGGGTTCCGTTCGCAAGATGGAGCACGGGTGGTCACACGAAAGGATGAGGCTTACCGAACGCCCGCCCGTTTCCGGGGGAGCCGCAGCACGGTTCCTTCGGGGTGGCCTACTCCACCGGGCGTGAGCGCAGGCCTTCCAGCAGGATGTCGAGCAGCCGCGAGGAAGCCGCAGCCTGCTGCGCCGCGTCGGGCAGCGACGGCGCCGCCGTCGCTATCACCAGCAGTACGTCCGCGACCGTCACGTCCGCACGCAGCTGGCCGGCCGACCGCGCGCGGTCCACCAGCCGGCCCACGACCTCCAGCAGTGCCGCCGCGCCCGCGTCGTCCCGCTCGTCCACGGCCGTCGGCCGCTGTTCGACCAGCCGCAGCTCGTGCAGCTGACCACCGGCGACACCCGGCTGCCGCTGCTGCGGCACCCGAGCCCGGTCGGGCACCTGGGCCTGGACCCGGTGCTCCTCGGACTCGCCCTCGACGCCGACGCGCAGCACCTGCGGCGGCAGCAGCCGGCCCGCGCCCGACGCGACGGAGGTGCGCAGGAACCGGGACAGCGCCGACCACGGCTCGTCCTCCTGCCCCAGCGCCGTCCGCGCCTGCTCGGTCAGCCGTGCCGTCTCCTCCTCGGCTATGCGCCGGACCAGCACGTCCTTGCTGGGGAAGCGGCGGTAGACCGTCCCCACACCCACCCGGGCCCGGCGCGCCACGTCCTCCATCGGCGCCCCGTACCCCAGCTCGCCGAAGACCTCGCGAGCCGCCCGCAGCACATGTTCCAGATTGCGCTGAGCATCCACGCGCAACGGCGTATTACGGCCACCAGCGCCGTCAGACGTCGTCGCGACAGCGGCAGACCAATGAGAGCCCTGAATGTGCATACGTTCCCCCGGTTATGACGTCTCCCCCCGGAGACTCCCCGCCCTGACTGCCGGGGCGTGTCTCGACACCCCGACGGAGTACGAACATAGTTGAGCCCAGGTCAAGAAAGAAGGGGGTAGCTCCGCACAGGCCACCCCCGATTGGAGTACAGGCCTGATCCCCCTTGATTCTGCACCACCTCACCACCCCTGCGCATCCCGTCTGACCTGCGCGCCTTCTCTCCGGAACGTCATCTTCAACACGGACGGATCAGCTCCGCGACCGGTCATACATTTCGCTCGGCCTGTGGACAAACCATTGATGGCGATGCGTCATGGGAAGGAGCTGTGCCACAACGCGAGGACGACGCGCGGACAACAGCCAGGAGGAAGGGGCTTTGGTGAACCGACCGGCGCGGGAAGGGCAGGAGGAACAGAAGGCGCGGGAGGATCGCGAGCAACACAGGGATCGCGAGCTGCGCAAGGACGGTGCGGAACAAGCCGCTCCCGACCGCACCCCCGACCCCGGCCGCACCTCCACCCCCGCCCGTACCCCCGCACCCGCCCCCGAGGCCGCACCCACGGCCGATGCGGGCAACACCCCCGGCCCCGTACGCATCCTGATCGTCGGCGGCGGCTACGTCGGGATGTACACCGCCCTCCACCTCCAGCGGAAACTCAGGCGGGGCGAGGCCGACATCCTGGTCGTCGCCCCCGAGCCGTACATGACCTACCAGCCCTTCCTCCCCGAGGCCGCCGCCGGCTCCATCTCGCCCCGGCACGTCGTCGTCCCGCTGCGCCGCACCCTGGACGAGTGCGAGTTCCTCACCGGCGAGGTCACCTCCGTCGACCACGCCAAACGCACCGCCAGGGTCAAGACCCTCGCCACCGAGGAAGAGGGCACCGGCCCCATCGAGCTGCACTACGACGAACTGGTCATCGCCCCGGGATCGGTCTCCCGCACCCTCCCCGTCCCCGGCCTCGCCGACTACGGCATCGGCTTCAAGACGGTCGAGGAGGCCATCGGCCTGCGCAACCACGTCCTCGAACAGATGGACATCGCCTCCTCCACCCGCGACCCCGAAGTCCGCGACGCCGCCCTCACCTTCGTCTTCGTCGGCGGCGGCTTCGCGGGCGTCGAAGCGCTGGCCGAGCTGGAGGACATGGCCCGCTACGCCTCCCGCTACTACCACAACATCGAACCCGACGACCTGAAGTTCATCCTGGTCGAGGCCACCGGCCGCATCCTCCCCGAAGTGGGCGAGGAGATGGGCCAGTACGCGATCCGCGAACTGCGCGGCCGCAACATCGACGTACGCCTCGACACGCGCCTCGACTCCTGCGAGAACCGCGTCGCCGTGCTCAGCGACGGCTCGCGCTTCCCCACCCGTACGCTCGTATGGACCGCCGGCGTCAAAGCGCACCCCGTCCTCGCCGCCACCGACCTGCCGCTCGACGAACGCGGACGGCTCACGTGCACGGCGGCCCTGCGCGTGGACGGCGTCGAGCACGCCTGGGCGGCGGGGGACGCGGCCGCCGTCCCGGACGTCACCGCCGACGAACCCGGCACGACCTGCGCCCCCAACGCCCAGCACGCCGTCCGCCAGGCCAAGGTCCTCGCCCGGAACCTCATCGCCACCCTGCGCGGCGGCGAACCGCGCGACTACCGGCACAAGTACGTCGGCTCGGTCGCCTCCCTCGGCTTCCACCAAGGCGTCGCACACCTGTACGGCAAAAAGCTCAAGGGCTACCCCGCATGGCTCATGCACCGCGCCTACCACCTCAGCCGGGTGCCCACCTTCAACCGCAAGGCCCGCGTCCTGGCCGAATGGACCCTCGCCGGACTGTTCAAACGCGAGATCGTCTCGCTCGGCTCGCTGGAAAACCCCCGGGCCGAATTCGAACTCGCCGCCGGTACGGGACGTCACCCGGAAGCGAGTTGAAGCAGGTCGCAGGCCCGCACCGGGCCCCGGGACACCCGCATCGGACACGGCGTCTGACGGATGTCAGTCCGGTCGGCCACACTGGTCGTGTGACCATGAGTGGGCTGGTATCTGCGAAGAGTAACAATCATGAGGATTCGGACGTTTGCTGCATTCTCCCGGGGGCCGGCCCCCACACCGCCCATCGCGCCCCCCTGCAGGACGCGCGGCTCCGCCACCCCACATCGCCGAGCTGATCCGGAACGACTCCGCGAGGTAATCCTCAGTGAACTTCACCCGCTGGAGCGCCCGGCTCCCCGGCACACAGCGCCGAGCAGCGGCACGCGCCGGCCGCACCTCCCCCGCCACCCCACCCCAGCCCACCACCCCCGACGCGACCGCCGCCGGTGCGAGCACCGCAGCCGGCCCGGGCATCGGATCCGTGCCCGCCGCACGCGCCGAGAGCCCCCCGCCCCCCGACGCCGAGCCCGCGCCCGTCCCCAGCCTCGACGGGCTCTCCGCCCATGACGTCCTCGGCAAGATCCCGGCCCTCGCCGCCGTCGTCTACGGCCCCGACCACCGCATCGCCTACGTCAACGACGCCTACGCCGCCCTCTTCGGCCCCCGCCCACCCGGCACCCCCGCCCGCGACGCCCTCCCCGAGCTCGAAGCCCTCGGCCTGCTCCCCTTGATGGACCAGGTCCTGCGCAGCGGCAAACCCCGCACGGTCAAGTCCCGCCGCGTCACCGTCCCCGCCGCCGACCACGGTCGGCACGGCTACTACACCTTCACCTGCTCCCCGATCGACGTCGGCGAGAGCACCGGCGCCCAGCGCGGCGTCCTCGTCTTCGCCGCCGACGTCACCGACCAGGTCGAAGCCGCCGAGCGACTGCGCGCCAGCGAACGCCGCCAGCGCGAAGCCGCCGTCACCCTCCAGCGCAGCCTGCTCCCCCAAGAGCTGGAACAACCCGACGACCTACGGGTCGCCGCCACCTACCAGCCCGGCGGCAAGGACACCGCCGTCGGCGGCGACTGGTACGACGTCATCACCCTCGGCGCCGGCCGCACCGCCCTCGTCATCGGCGACGTCATGGGCCGCGGCGTACGCGCCGCCGCCGTCATGGGCCAGCTGCGCACGGCCGTACGGGCCTACGCCCGCCTCGACCTGCCGCCCCACGAAGTCCTGCAACTCCTCGACGGCCTCGCCGCCGAAATCGACGCCACCCAGATCGCCACCTGCGTCTACGCCGTCCACGACCCCAACGAGGGCCGCCTCGTCTACGCCTCCGCGGGCCACCTGCCCATCCTCGTCCGCGACCCCGACGGCACCGTCCGCCGCGCCGCCGAACCCACCGGCCCCCCGCTCGGCACCGGCGGCTGGCTGCACACCTCCGCCACCATGCCCCTCGTACCCGGCTCCAGCGCCGTCCTCTATACGGACGGCCTCGTCGAACGGCGCGACGAGGACATCGACGAAGGCGTCGCCGCCCTCGAGCGCGCCTTCGCCGGCGCGACCGGCTCACCCCAGGTCATGTGCGACCGCCTCATCCGTGCCCTCGGCGTCACCCAGGACCACGACGACGACGTCGCCCTCCTCGTACTCCAGCACCCCGCCCGCACCGGCCACGACGCCGAGCTCTTCCACAACGCCGCACTCGAGCTCCTCGGCGGAGTAGAAGCAGCACCCCGCGCCCGCGCCTTCGCCTCGGGCGTCCTCGCCAGCTGGCGCTTCCCCACAGAGCTCCGCGACCTGGGCGTCCTGGCCACGAGCGAGCTGGTGGCCAATTCCCTCCAGCACGGCACACCACCCATGCGGCTGCGCCTGCGCCGCACCGACCGCCGCCTGATCATCGAGGTCACCGACGGCGACGACCACCTCCCGCGCCGCCGCCGCGCCGAACCGGCCGACGAAGCCGGCCGCGGCATCTCGATCATCGCCACCATCGCCTCGTCATGGGGCTCGCGCCGCACACCCGGCGGCGGCAAGGCGGTCTGGTGCGAATTCGCCCTTCCGGCGGCACACGGATAGGGACGGATAGGGACGGATGGGAAACGGAGAAGGGCCCGGGCCAGAAGTCACGACTTCAGGCCCGGGCCCTTCTCCTCCCTATACCTACTTCTACGCGCCCGGGCTCACGCCGCTACGGGCACGCGCTCGCCGGCCTCGGACGCAGCCCCGGCAGCCTTGACCTTGGCCGTCGCCTTGGCCACGGCCTCGGTGCGCCGCGCCCGGGCAACGAGCGGATTGTCCTGCTCCAACGTGAGGCGGCGGCCCAGCCGCAGCGCCAGCACCGAGATGCCGAGCGAGCAGACGACCAGCATCAGGATGTACGCGACGTACATACCCGCCCCCGCCATCAGACCGCCCGCCGCCGGACCCACGGCCAGCGCCAGCTGCTTCACCAGGGCGAAGGCCGAGTTGTACTGGCCCACCAGCCGCGCCGGCGCCAGGTCCGCCACCAGCGGAGCCATCGTCGGCGACAGCATCGACTCACCGATACCGAAGAGCGCATAGGTGGAGATCAGCAGCGCGGTCGCCACACCGTGCGCCCCCGGCACCAGACCCGAGACCCCGGCCGCGATCCACGCCGCCGTCCAGATCAGCCCGACCAGCGCGATGACCCGGCTCCGCCGACGCCGCTCGACCAGCTTCAGGACGACGAACTGAGCGAGGACGATCGCCGCGGTGTTCGCCGCGAGGGCGATGCCGAGCATCGCGGGCGAAATCCTGGTGACCTCCACGGCGAAGGCCGCGAGCCCCGACTCGAACTGTCCGTAGCAGGCGAAGAACATCACGAAGCCCAGCACACACAGCTGCACCATCGCCCGGTCACCCAGCAGCGTCCGCCACCCGCGAGCAGCCGACGGATCCGTCGGAACCGCATCCTCGACCTTCGGCGCCCGGGGCAGCCGCACGGTCGCGACCGCCGCACCCAGCACCAGGAACATCACCGACTCGATCGCGAAGAGCCGCACGAAGCTCGACGGGTCCGAGGTGTCCACCAGCTGGCCGCCCAGCAGACCGCCGACACCCAGACCCAGGTTGTTCAGGAAGAACTGCATCGCGAACGCCCGCGAACGGGTCGTCGGCGTCGAACACCACACGATCATCGTCGCCAGCGACGGCTGGATGACCGCTATACCCGCACCCAGCGCGGCCGCCGCGGCGACGACCAGCCACTGGCTGCTCGCGAGCC
Organism: Streptomyces sp. NPDC021096; assembly: GCF_040641275.1. Classification (NCBI taxonomy): domain Bacteria; kingdom Bacillati; phylum Actinomycetota; class Actinomycetes; order Kitasatosporales; family Streptomycetaceae; genus Streptomyces; species Streptomyces sp. NPDC021096. The sequence goes on from NZ_JBFADG010000015.1 coordinate 129,311, forward strand.
CCATCCCCAGCGAACCGACGGCGGCCGCGACCGTACCCGCGACGGCAACAGGCAGCGGACCCCGCCGGTCGATGAACCGGCCGATGAAAGGCAGCACGACGAGCGCGGCCACGGCGAACGTCGCCAGCACGATCCCCGCCGTGCTCGCGCCGAGGTCCCGCACCTGCGCCACATAGACGAACAGGAACGGAACCGTGAAGCCGCTGCCGAACGCGCTCAGCGCGTTGCCCAACTGGATCCGACGCAGTGCTGCGCCCATCGCGGTGGTCACACTCACCCCTTGAACTTGAAGACTTCGAACCTAAACTTCGAAGCTAAACAGTACACGGCGAAGGGCTTTAGTGCGAATGGTTTCTGTCATACTGCCGCTCATGGCTGACACCCCCGAGCCGTCCGAGCTGAGCCTCGACGAGCAGATCGCCGCCTACCAGCGCGAATTCCAGGGCCTCGACCCCCAGGTCGAGCGCGTGGTCTCGGCCCTCAGCCGCCTCAACCGACGCATGAACGTCGCGTACGGGCGCCAGACCGCCGAGCTCGGCATAAGCAACGCCGAGTGGGAGGTCCTCAAGGCCCTCGTCCTCGCCGGCGACCCCTACCGCCTGGGCCCCGGCGAGCTCGCCAAGCGGCTCGGCCTCACCCCCGCCGCCATGACCCACCGCATCGACCGCATGGTCACGGAGGGCCTGGTCACCCGGGAGCGCGACGAGAACAACCGCGTACGCGTGATCGTCGGCATTACGGAGGAGGGGCGCGCCAAATGGCTGGAGGGCCTGCGCATGGCCACGGTCTTCGAGGAGGAACTGCTCCAGGACCTCTCCGGCGAGGAGCGCGGACAGCTCGGCGCGATGCTCACCCGCCTGCTCCGCCGTGTGGAAGAGGCCCAGCCGGATGCCGGCGGGCGCCTCAACGACCTCGACTGACGGACCGCCAGAGAGGTCGACACGGGGCCGGCCGTCCCGGGTTGACACGGGTACGGCGCATCCGTAGTGTTCTCCGAGTTGTCACGGGGCCGTAAGGCTTCCGGGACAGCCACTCGAGTCGCATCGGCGGCAATCACCACTGCACGGTCCCTGAACGGGAAGTATTTCGGCGTGCCGGAATACGGAACGGGATGGCTCGGGACTCCGATTAGGAGTCGCCGGGAAAATCCGCTAAAGTAGTGATCACGCCGGAAGGCGCGAGAAACCCCGCTCCAACAGGGGGCCGGAAACGAAAATCCGAACCGGAAACGGAACGGAAAACGGATCTGGTAAGGTTGGAAACACGAAATACCGAAGGGAAGCGCCCGGAGGAAAGCCCGAGAGGGTGAGTACAAAGGAAGCGTCCGTTCCTTGAGAACTCAACAGCGTGCCAAAAGTCAACGCCAGATATGTTGAC